>NZ_JBSFJF010000031.1:0-90814 GCF_053597915.1 Streptomyces sp. NPDC001219
GCCGTGGCGCCGGGCCAGGGCGGCCGGGCGCCACAGGGCGGGGCCCCCGCGGCACCGCCCGCCGCCTCCGGCCCGGCGGCCGGTGCACCCACACCCGCGCCCGCGAGCCAGCCGCCGGCGGCGGCCGGTGCGGCCCCGGGGGCGGCGCAGGGTGCCGCCCAGGTGCGGCAGATGTGGCCGGACATCCTGGAGGCGGTGAAGGACCGCCGCCGCTTCACATGGATTCTGCTGAGCCAGAACGCCCAGGTCTCCGGTTTCGACGGCACCACCCTCCAGATCGGCTTCCCCAATGCCGGTGCCCGCGACAGCTTCGCCAACGGAGGAAGCGAGGACGTCCTCAAGGACGTGCTCGCCGAGCGGTTCCAGGTGCAGTGGCGGGTCGAGGCGATCGTCGACCCGTCGGGCGGCGCCGGCCCGGCGGCCGGCGGCGCCCCCCGCGGCGGCGGTGGCGGCTTCGGCGGCGGAGGGGGCGGCGGCTTCGGCGGCGGTGCGCCCGCCGCGCCGCAGCAGGGCGCGCCCCAGCCCCCGCCCCAGCAGAGCGGCCCCCCGGCGCCCCCGTCGTCCGGCGGCCAGTACGGGCCGGACGGCGGCGGTGGCGGCGGCGGAAGCCAGGGTGCCCGGATGGCCCGGGAGGCGGTGTCCTCCCCGTCGTCCGCGGGCGGCGGCCAGGGCGCGCCCGCGGCGGAGCCCGCGTACCGCGCGCCGGAGCCCCCGTCGATCGAGTACGACATGCCGGCCGAGGACGACCCCGATCTCGTCGACTCCGCGCTCAGCGGACACGACCTGATCGTGCGGGAGCTCGGCGCGACGGTGCTGGAGGAGTTCAACAACGAGTAGGCGCCGGACGGCTCCGCGTAGGCGGGCCGGGAGGGGTGAAAACGGGTAACCGGGCGTACGCCGGGCGTACACCCGCGCTCCTCCCTCCGGCGTAGGGCGCGGGGCCCGTGAAACACGTAGGCTCGGGCTACCGCACCAATCGTTGTCGTATGGCAGGAGTCACGTCGTGATCCCCGGTGGTCAGCCCAATATGCAGCAGCTGCTCCAGCAGGCTCAGAAGATGCAGCAGGACCTCGCGGCAGCCCAGCAGGAACTGGCGGAGACACCCGTCGAGGGTTCCGCGGGCGGCGGCTTGGTCAAGGCGACGGTGACCGGCTCCGGAGAGCTCCAGGGCCTGGTCATCGACCCCAAGGCGGTCGACACCGACTCCGCGGAGGAGACGGCCGAGACGATCGCCGACCTCGTTCTGGCGGCGGTCCGGGACGCCAACGCCAGCGCCCAGCAGCTCCAGCAGCAGAAGCTCGGCCCGCTCGCCCAGGGTCTCGGCGGTGGCGGAATCCCCGGTCTCCCCTTCTGAGGAGTAGCCAACTAGCGTACGCAGCACGGCAGAAGAGAAAGAAGACGTTCCGTGTATGAAGGCGTGGTCCAGGACCTGATCGACGAGTTGGGCAGACTGCCCGGCGTCGGTCCCAAGAGCGCGCAGCGGATCGCCTTCCACATTCTTCAGGCCGAGCCGACCGATGTCCGCCGGCTCGCGAACGCGCTGATGGAGGTCAAGGCGAAGGTCCGGTTCTGCGGCACCTGCGGCAATGTGGCGCAGGAGGAGCAGTGCCGGGTCTGCCTGGACCCGAGGCGCGACCGGGCGGTCATCTGCGTCGTGGAGGAGCCCAAGGACGTCGTGGCGATCGAGCGGACCCGCGAGTTCCGCGGTCGCTACCACGTCCTCGGTGGGGCGATCAGCCCGATCGAGGGCGTGGGCCCCGACGACCTGCGGATCAGGGAACTGCTGGCCAGGCTCGCGGACGGCACCGTCACCGAGCTGATCCTGGCCACCGACCCGAATCTGGAGGGCGAGGCCACGGCCACGTATCTGGCCCGCATGATCAAACCCATGGGCCTGAGAGTGACGCGACTGGCGAGTGGACTGCCGGTCGGCGGCGATCTGGAGTACGCGGACGAGGTCACGCTGGGGCGGGCCTTCGAAGGGAGGAGACTTCTCGATGTCTGATGCCACGCTGCACAACGCGACACAGGACCCGGACGACTTCGCCGTATCGATCTCCGATTCGATCGAGAGCTTCATCGTCGCGGTCACGGAGGTCGCCAAGGGCGACGAGCCGGACAGCGCGGTGCCCTTCCTGCTGCTGGAGATCTCCCAGCTGCTGCTCACCGGCGGCCGTCTGGGCGCGCACGAGGACTTCGTCCCCGACGAGCGGTACGAGCCGGACATCGGCCCGGAGCCGGACGTCGACGAGCTGCGCGAGCGCTTCGCGAACCTGCTCGACCCGGTCGACGTGTACTCCGAGGTCTTCGACCCGTATGTGCCGCGCAGCGAGCCGGTCGCCAGCCGGATCTCCGACGACCTGGCCGACATCATCACCGACCTGCGGCACGGCCTGGCGCACTACCGTGCGGGCCGGGTCAGCGAAGCGCTGTGGTGGTGGCAGTTCTCCTACCTCTCCAACTGGGGCCCGACCGCCTCGGCCGCCCTGCGCGCGCTGCAGTCGCTGGTCGCCCACGTACGCCTCGACCAGCCGCTGGTCGAGCTGGACGGCCTGGACACCGACAGCGACGTCACCGCCGGCGACGAGGAGCTGCTCGCCGAGGAGGCCGGCAAGGTCATGGCGGCGGAGATCGCCGGGCCGCTGGGGCTGCGGGGGACGTGAGCCCGGGGGACGGCCGTCGGGGCGGAATTCTCCGGCCGCCCGGGTGTCCTCGCCGCGCCCCGACCCTGTGACCTGGGTTACGTTTCCGTGTGTACCGGTCTGGAGCGGGCATGTGCTCGCCGAGCAGGCGCAACGGTGCGCCTTGTGGAAGATCCGCCGCGGGACGTGGAACTCACGCGTCAGGTGATCACGGTGAGCCAGCCGTGATCAATGGGTGAGTCTCACGTCTCACGATGTGGTATCAGCAGGGCGGATTCCGCTTGCTCGTTAGACTGAGCCGACCGCAGTACCCCCATTTCCGGGGGTCCGGGAGGAAACTCCCGAAGAGACAGTTGCGAGGAGCGCACGTGGGCCTTGTCGTGCAGAAGTACGGCGGCTCATCCGTTGCGGATGCCGAGGGCATCAAGCGCGTTGCCAAGCGAGTCGTCGAAGCCAAGAAGAACGGCAACCAGGTTGTCGTGGTGGTTTCGGCGATGGGCGACACGACGGACGAGCTGATCGATCTCGCGCAGGAAGTGTCCCCGATCCCGTCGGGGCGCGAGTTCGACATGCTGCTGACCGCCGGAGAGCGGATCTCCATGGCCCTGCTGGCGATGGCGATCAAAAACCTCGGCCATGAGGCACAGTCCTTCACGGGCAGCCAGGCCGGTGTCATCACCGATTCCGTGCACAACAAGGCACGGATCATCGACGTCACACCCGGCCGGATCAAGACGTCCGTCGACGAGGGCAACATCGCCATCGTCGCCGGCTTCCAGGGTGTGTCCCAGGACAAGAAGGACATCACGACGCTGGGGCGCGGTGGGTCGGACACCACCGCCGTCGCGCTGGCGGCAGCCCTGGACGCCGATGTCTGTGAGATCTACACCGATGTGGACGGTGTCTTCACCGCTGACCCGCGGGTCGTGAAGAAGGCCCGGAAGATCGACTGGATCTCCTTCGAGGACATGCTGGAGCTGGCCAGCTCCGGCTCCAAGGTGCTGCTGCACCGCTGCGTCGAGTACGCACGCCGTTACAACATCCCGATCCATGTCCGCTCGTCCTTCTCGGGACTGAGGGGCACCTGGGTCAGCAACGAACCGCAAGGGGACCAGCCGATGGAGCAGGCAATCATCTCGGGCGTCGCACATGACACCTCCGAGGCGAAGGTCACGGTCGTCGGAGTCCCGGACAAGCCGGGCGAGGCGGCGCGCATCTTCCGTGCGATCGCGGACTCCGAGGTCAACATCGACATGGTCGTGCAGAACGTGTCGGCCGCGTCGACCGGTCTGACCGACATCTCCTTCACGCTGCCCAAGGCGGAGGGCCGCAAGGCCGTCGCCGCCCTGGAGAAGACCCGGGCCGCGGTCGGCTTCGACTCGCTGCGCTACGACGACCAGATCGCCAAGATCTCGCTGGTCGGCGCGGGGATGAAGACCAACCCCGGCGTCACCGCGACGTTCTTCGAGGCGCTGTCGGGCGCCGGCGTGAACATCGAGCTCATCTCGACCTCCGAGATCCGCATCTCGGTCGTCACCCGTGCCGACGACGTCAACGAGGCCGTGTGCGCCGTGCACACCGCCTTCGGTCTCGACACGGACAGTGACGAGGCAGTGGTCTATGGCGGCACCGGTCGATGATTCCGGCCGAGGCGGGCCGTCCGTCCCTCGCTGACACGCTGGGGACGGACGCCCGTACGGCCGCCAAGCCGCAGCTCGCCGTCGTCGGTGCCACCGGTGCCGTCGGCTCGGTCCTCCTGGGCATCCTGTCCGAGCGGGCCGACATCTGGGGTGAGATCCGGCTGATCGCCTCTCCCTCCTCGGCCGGCCGCAAGCTGACCGTGCGGGGCGCGGAGGTGGAGGTCGTCGCGCTGAGCGAGGAGGCCTTCGACGGGATCGACGTCGCGATGTTCGACGTCCCCGACGAGGTCTCCGCACAGTGGGTGCCGGTCGCGGTCTCCAAGGGCGCGGTCGTCATCGACAACGCGGGCACGTTCCGGCTGGACCCGGACGTGCCCCTCGTCGTGCCCGAGGTCAACGCGCACGCCGCACGGGTGCGCCCGCGCGGCATCATCGCCAACCCGAACTGCACCACGCTCTCGATGATCGTCGCGCTGGGCGCGCTGCACGCCGAATACGGGCTGAGCGAGCTGATCGTCTCCTCGTACCAGGCCGTCTCCGGGGCGGGCGCAGCGGGCGTCGACACGCTTCGGGCGCAGCTGTCCGCGGTGTCCGGTACGGAGCTGGGGAACGCGCCCGGCGACGTACGGCGGGCCGTCGGGGAGACCCTGGGGCCGTTTCCGGCGCCGATCGCGCTCAACGTCGTGCCCTGGGCCGGCTCGCTCCAGGAGGACGGCTGGTCCTCCGAGGAGCTCAAGATCCGCGACGAGTCCCGCAAGATCCTCGGGCTGCCGGAGCTGCCGGTCACCGCGACCTGCGTCCGGGTTCCGGTGATCACGACCCACTCGCTGACCGTGCACGCCCGGTTCGAGAACGAGGTCACCGTCGCCGGCGCGCACGAGATCCTGGCCGCCGCCCCCGGCGTCGTCCTCAGCGACGACCCGGCACAGGGCGAGTACCCCACCCCCGCCGATGTCGTCGGCACCGACCCGACCTGGGTCGGCCGGGTACGGCGTTCGCTGGACGATCCGCGGGCGCTGGAACTCTTCGTGTGCGGCGACAACCTCCGCAAGGGGGCGGCGCTGAACACGGCGCAGGTCGGCGAGCTGGTGGCGGCCGAACTCCGGGGGTAGGCGGGGGCGGCGGTGCTTCGTTGCGCCGTTGCTTTGTTGTTCGGCTGCTCTGTTGGTTCCCTTGCGTCCTTGCGTCCTTGCTTCCTTGTGCGCGGGGGTTCCGGTGATTCCTTGTCCGTGCGCCGGGGCGGCGTGCGTTCCGAAACGCTCCGTTGTGGTGTCCCGGCTGGTGCTCGGCCGCCGGGCCCGGCGCAGCTGAGGGCCGTCACAGCCGCGACGGCCGGGCTCGGCAGGCGACTTGGCGGGATCGGTATACGACTTGGCGGGTTCGGCCCCGTGTGCCCGGTGCCTGGGAGATAATTCGTGCAGCGTGTGAAGATTCTGTGAGTGAATCGTCGGCCCCACCGTGTGATCTGGGCTGATGCTCCGCTCGGCCATTCGCCCCCGCCGTACTGCAACCGACAGTTGGGCGGGGCGCGTCTTTGTGGCTGCCCTCAGGGGTGGCCCCCGGGATGCCCGCGGGTCACAAGTGAGCCCTCGGGCGTCAGGGTCTTCACGTAGGGGCAATCAGGGCATTCAGGAAGAGCTGGTACGCATGAGGGCATTTGATGCATCGTCAAAAGCGGTGCCTTGCGCGTACAACCCTTACAGGGGGAAGCGTGTCCAACAAGCGTGGCAGAGGTACTCGGATTCACCATCGCCCCAGCGGGCGCAGCCGGCGCGGCAGTGCACCCACCGCGCTCCCGTGTGTCCGGGGGCATGCCGGTGATCGCTCCCTGGCCCACCACGCGCCCCGCGCAGATTCCCCCACAACGTGGGGACACTGACGACGCGATGGCAGCGGGCACCACAGTCGACCACCTCACCGAGACCTACCGCGCGCACTACCGCTCGCTGCTCGGTCTCGCCGCGCTGCTCCTCGACGACACCGCCTCCTGCGAGGACGTCGTCCAGGAGGCCTTCATCCGCGTGCACTCCGCGCGCGGACGGGTGCGCGAACCCGAGAAGACCCTGGCCTACCTCCGGCAGACCGTCGTCAACCTCTCGCGCTCCGCGCTGCGTCGCCGCATCCTCGGGCTCAAGCTGCTCTCCAAGCCGATGCCCGACATGGCGAGCGCCGAGGAGGGCGCGTACGACCTGCTGGAGCGGGACCAGCTGATCAAGGCGATGCGGGGGCTGCAACGCCGCCAGCGCGAAGTGCTGGTGCTGCGCTACTTCGCCGATATGACCGAGGCGCAGGTGGCCGAGACGCTCGGCATATCGCTCGGTTCCGTGAAGGCCTACGGCTCACGTGGCATCGCGGCGCTGCGCGTCGCGATGGAGGCTCCGGCATGAGTGGCACGACGTCCGGCCGGCACCACCCGTACGACGCGTACGGCTCGCACGACACGATCCGCCCGAGTACCCCGATGTTCCCGAGCACGCCGAACGACCTCATTTCGAACGACCCGATTCCGAGCGACCTCATTTCGCGCGACTCCACTTCGAACGACCCCACTTCGAACGACCCCATGAAGCACAGCGGTATCCGCATCCACGGGCTCGGCCCGCTCGACGCGGCGCGCCCGGGCGCGCGCACACAGTCCGCCGATGGGGTGCGTGGGCTGTATGGGGCGCGTGAGGCGCAAGGGCGTCCCGACGGTGCGCCGGGCGGCGGCCGTCGGCCCGGCGACACCTGCGGGCAGGGTGCGAAAACCGGCCAACTTTCCGGCGGCAGCGATGACATCGCTGTCACGGACGGTGCGCGAGGAGAAACAGAGGGTGTGACGGGCGGCGCCGACGAGGCCGACAGCCATGCGTACGGCACCGACGGGCCCACCGGCTCCGGTACCGGCGGCGGCAACGGCGGCGGGGACGGACCCGGCCGGAGCCACCCCACCGGCGGCGACTTCGGCGGCGAGGACGACCTGCGGCGGCTGCTGCACGCCCGCGTCGGCGACCTCGAACCCGCACCGGACGCCCTGGAACAGCTGCGCCGTGCGGTGCCCGCCCGCCGTCAGCGCCGCCGGCACGCCGTCGTCGGCGCCGCGGCCGCGCTGCTCCTCGGCGGGACGTCCATCCCCGCCATGGTCCATGTCGCCAACCTCGCCGGCAGTTCCGAGGAGCGGCCCGCCAACGCGGCGAGCACGCCGCACCCCCAGGGCGGCACCGAGGGCGCCCACGGCGAGGGCACCGAGCAGGCCGGTCCCCTGCCGGCCGGCAAGGACGGCCAGCCGCGCGACGAGGGCGAACCCGAGGGCCACGGCAAGGCCACGGAGAAGAACGGCGCCGGCCACGGCGGGGGCGGCAGCGCACCCGCCCCGGACGAGACCATGGACGTCACCTCGCCGGTCTGCGGGCGTGAACAGCTCGGCCGGGGCACCAGCACGGTCGGTACGGCGGACTCCGCGGGCCGCGTCTACGGCGCGTTCCGGGTGGTCAACACGTCCGGCGCCGCCTGCTCCGTCGAGGGCGGCGGCACCGTCGGCCTGGTCGCCCAGGGCGCCGCGAACGCCGGCCGCATCCACGTCGTCGACCACACCTCGGGCGACGAGGCCACCGGGCTGCCCGACCCGGCCACCACCCCTGACCAGCTGGTTCTCAAGCCGGGGGAGGCGTACGAGGTCAAGTTCGCCTGGATTCCGGAGTCCGGCGGCGGCACCACGGGATGCGCCACCCCTGGCCCGACGCCGACCCCCGAGGCCTCCAAGGACCCGGGCCAGTCCCCGGACGCCGGAACGACGCCCGGCGGCGACGGCGGCGGCCAGGGAGGCGGCGACGAGGGGCCCGGCGACGGCGGGAACGCGTCCGGGAACATCGTGCTCAGCCACACACCGGAGGCCGGCGAACCCGCCGCGGCCGACGCCAAGGTCAAGGACGCGTGTGCCGGGACGGTCTACCGCACCGAGGCGCTGGCGGCCCGATAGGGGCCGACGGCCCAGGTCCCGGCCCTCGGGACCAGGCCGTGGAGGGGGCGGTGCGGCCCCGCCGCCCGGGCCCCGTACCGTTGGGAGCGTGTACCGGTTCCTGCTGACCCCGCGGTGGTGGGGAATCAACGTCTTCGCCGTACTGGCGATCCCCGTCTGCATCTTCATGGGCAGCTGGCAGCTGAGCCGCTTCGAGGACCGCGTCGACAGCCACCAGCAGCAGGAGGACCGCTCCGCGCGGGCCAAGACCGCGGCCGCCCGCCCGCTGGAGCGGCTGCTGCCCGTCGACAAGATCACCTCCGGCCGACAGGCCAGCGCCCGCGGACGTTACGACACCGGGCACCAACTGCTCGTCCCGGACCGTACGTTGAAGGACAAGCACGGCGAGCGGCAGGGCTTCTACGTCCTCGGTCTGCTCCGTACGGACGGCGGCAAGGCCCTGCCGGTCGTCCGGGGCTGGCTGCCCGGCGACGCCGGCGCGAAGGCCGACACGGCGAAGGTGCCCCCGCCGCCCAAGGGCGAGGTGACGGTCACCGGCGCGCTCCAGGCCTCCGAGAACCAGGGCACCGACGGCGCCCACGCCGGCGGCGGACTGGCGCCCGGCCAGCTCGGCATGATCAGCGCGGCGTCGCTGGTCAACATCGTGCCGTACGAGGTCTACGACGCCTGGATCACGCTCACCGACACCCAGGCCCCGCTGCGCGCCGTCCCCCCGGCCGCGGCCGAGGGCAGCGGGCTGGACCTCAAGTCCTTCCAGAACCTCGGCTACACCGGCGAGTGGTTCGTCTTCGCCGGCTTCGTCGTCTTCATGTGGTTCCGCCTCTTCCGCCGCGACACCGAGGCCGCCAAGGACGCGGCGCTGGGGATTGGCTTGGGGGACGGGGATGGGGACGTGGCTGGGGCGGGGGACGGTGAGCTGGGCGAGGGCCGGGCTGGGGTTCGGGCCGGGGACCCGGTTCAGGGGAGTGGTGAGGCTGCGGGGGTCGGGAGGGGCTGAGGCGCGGACGGGGCGGTGCTCCCGCTAGTGGTCCGAGCCGGCTTCTGCAACGAGGTTGCACCTGGTCAGAGGGCGTATGACGGTGGTAGCCGCAATCGGTTCGGCGTGCCACGGTAGGCCGTATGGCAGGCAATGGCGTTCATCGGCAGGAGCCGGACGGGCGTGGTCGGGCGCAGGGCGGTGGTCAGCCGCACGGCCTTGGCCATGCGCACGGTGTTGGTCAGCCGCACGGCGTTGGCCATGTGGCGTCCGGTCCGTATGCGCAGGGACATGTGCATGGGGATGGGCAAGGGGACGCTCAGGGCCCTGCGCATGGGGGTGGGCATGGACACGGGCATGGGCCTCCGTACGACTCGCGGCGCTCCGGACGCTGGGCGCGGGTCCGGCACCGGCTGGCGCACCTGGTCACCCCGCACAGCCACGCCGCCGTGGACAAGGTCGACGCCGCGCTGGAGACCTCCCGCGAGGGCCTGCGCACGCTGTGGATCTCGCTCGGCATCCTGGGCCTGACCAGCCTGATCCAACTGGTGATCGTCGCGATGTCGGGGTCGGTGGCGCTCCTCGGCGACACGATCCACAACGCCGCCGACGCCCTGACCGCCGTGCCGCTGGGCATCGCCTTCCTGCTCGGCCGCCGGGCCGCGAACCGCCGCTACACCTACGGCTACGGCCGTGCCGAGGACCTCGCGGGCATCGCCATCGTGCTGACGATCGCCGCCTCCTCGGCATGGGCCGCCTACGAGTCCGTGGACCGGCTCCTGCACCCCCGCGATGTCACTCACCTGTGGGCCGTGGCCATCGCCGCCGTGATCGGCTTCCTCGGCAACGAGTGGGTCGCCCGATACCGCATCCGCACCGGCCGCAGGATCGGCTCGGCCGCCCTGGTCGCCGACGGCCTGCACGCCCGTACCGACGGCTTCACCTCCCTCGCCGTTCTCCTGGGCGCGGGCGGTGCGGCGCTCGGCTGGCGGCTGGCCGACCCCCTCATCGGCCTGCTGATCACCGCCGCCATCCTCATGGTGCTGCGCGACGCCGCCCGGGAGGTCTACCGGCGGCTGATGGACTCCGTCGACCCCGAACTCATCGAGGCCGCCGAGAACGCACTCCGCGCGGTCGACGGCGTGCACGGCGTCGGGCAGGTCCGTATGCGCTGGATCGGCCACACCCTGCGGGCCGAGGCGGACATCGTCGTCGACTCCCGCCTGACCGTGGTGCAGGCCCATGCCCTCGCCGTCGCCGCCGAACACGCCCTCATCCACGCGGTCCCCCGCCTCACCGCCGCCACCGTCCACACGGACCACACCCCCGAAGACACCCCCAACGGCCGGGACCCACATGCGGCTTTGGCCCACCACGTCTTTCCTTGACCGCTTCGGGGGGCCTCCCCGCCCCCCGCCCCCGCCCCACCCTCCCCCTCCCACCACCACCCACCTACGGCCCCGGACTTCACGCCTTGAGGCCCAGGCCTGAGGTCCTGGCCCGAGGCGCTGGCCTGAGGCTCTGGCCTGCGGTCATGGCCTGAGGCGCTGGCCTGAGGTCCTGGCCTGAGGCTCTGGCCTGCGGTCATGGCCTCAGGCCATAGGCGACGGTCAGCCGAGCCCGAGCCCGAGCCCCAGCCCGGCCCCGGTCCGAGGCTGTGCCGATGGTCACGACCGGGCACCGCGCCGACAGACACCGCACGGCGCGGTGTCTGTCATCACGACCGCCTCCCCGCTCCCGCAGAACCAGCCGACGCGTCGCCCAGCCACCGCGTCTCGCCCATCCGGCCACCGCCCGGGGGCGCCGCCCCAGCCGCCCCAGCGCCTTGCCCGCTCAGACGCGGCGACGCCCCTCCTATCACCGCCGGGAAATGCTCAGCCCCTCTCGTTCACATAGCGCTGGGCGAAATCGAGCTCCAGGCGGACCTGCTTGATGCGTTCCTCCACGACGAGGGAGCCGTGCCCGGCGTCGTAGCGGTAGACCTCGTGCGGATGGGCGCGGCCTTCCAGGCGCTGGACGTAGTTCTCCACCTGCTGGATCGGGCAGCGTGGGTCGTTGACGCCCGCGGAGATGTAGACGGGGGCGCGCACCGCGTCCACGTACGTCAGGGGGGACGAGGCCTCGAAGCGTTCCGGGACCTCCTCAGGGGTGCCGCCGAGGAGGGTGCGGTCCATCGCCTTGAGGGCTTCCATCTCGTCGTTGTACGCCGTGACGTAGTCCGCGACCGGAACCGCCGCCAGGCCCACGGCCCAGGCATCCGGCTGGGTGCCGAGTCCCAGCAGCGTCAGATAGCCGCCCCATGAGCCGCCCGACAGCACCAGCCGTTCCGCATCGGCCAGTCCGGACGAGACCGCCCACTCGCGCACCGCGGCGATGTCCTCCAGCTCGATCAGCCCGACGCGGTGCTTGAGGGCATCCGTCCAGGCGCGGCCGTAGCCGGTCGAACCGCGGTAGTTGACGCGTACGACCGCGAAGCCGTGGTCCACCCAGGCCGCGGGCGACGAGGCGAAGGCGTCGCTGTCGTGCCAGGTCGGGCCGCCGTGGATGTCGAACACCGTCGGGAACGGGCCCTCGCCCGCAGGCTGCTGCACCAGTGCGTGGATACGGCCGCCGGGGCCCTCCACCCAGACGTCCCGCACCGGCACCGAACCGGGCGCCTTCATCCCGGGCGGGTCCAGCACGACCTCACCGCTCGTCGACCGCACCTCCGGGGGCTGTGCCGCCGACGACCAGAGGAACTCCACCGTGCCGTCCGGCCGCGCGGTGGCGCCCGAGACCGTGCCGGCCGGGGTCTCGACCCGGGTCAGCGAACCGGTGGCGGCGGCACCGGCCGGGCCGCTGCCGCCGCCCGATGCGCCCAGCTCGTAGCGCCACAGTTCGCTCCGTGCCTGGTACTCGTGCTCCACCAGCAGCGCCGAACCGTCGGGATACCAGTCGGCACCGACATCTCCGGGGAGGTCGATGTCCAGGGCCGTCTCCACGCCGGTCAGCGGGTCCCAGATCATCGGCTCCCAGCGGCCCCGCCGCTGATGCCCGACCAGCAGCCGGGCGTCCCCGTCCACCGGCGCGAAGCCCATCACGGACAGGCCCAGCTCCTCCGTCCCGCCCTTGGTGTCGTCCAGCTCGGCGACCGTGGAGCCGTCGGGCCGTACGACGCGGATCGCGGAGTGCATCGCGTCGCCGTGCTCGGTGTGCTCAAGGGCGATCAGCGAGCCGTCGTGCGAGAGGTCGCCGACGCCCGCGGACTCGCGGTGCCGGTAGATCTCCACCGGAGACTGCCCCGGCCGCACGACATGGACCGTCGAGCCCTCCTCGTCCGTCGAGCATCCGACGACCGCGGTCCCGTCCCGGCTGATCGCCAGCCCTCCCGGATACGAGGGGGCGATACCAGGGGTGGCCGGCTCGTCGGGGCCGCCCTCGAACGGCTGCCGCATCCAGACGCCGAACTCGTCCCCGTCGGTGTCCGAGAACCACCAGATCCAGCGGCCGTCCGGCGACAGCGTCCCGTCCGTGGTGCCGTTCGGCCGGTCCGTGGCCTGCCGCTGCTCGCCGGTGGCCCGGTCCCAGGCGTAGAGCTCGAAGGTGCCGGTGGCGTTCGAGACGAACAGGGAACGGGCCGGGGCGTCCTCGGCCCAGTCCGGCAGCCCGATCCGCGGTGCGCGGAAGCGCTTCTCCCAGTCCGGCATCGCGGGGTCCGCCGCGCCGCTCGCCGACCCGTCCGCCGCCGCTATCGGGCCGGCCGAGCCCGTCCCCGTCCCGGCCGGGGGCGGGGTGGTGGTCGTCGAAGGGTGCGGGGCGGTGGCGTCGAGGCCTGGGGCTGGGGTCGTCTCGTCAGTCATGGGCCCATTCTGCGCCCGGTGCGAGAAATCCGTCGGCACGGGCCGGAAGGCTGTGGATAACTTCGCCGAATGTGCAGAATTATCGGCTTCGAGGATTGGCGGGAGGCCCATCGTGCGAGGTGGGACGAAGGGGGGCGTCCACATCGCGGGTGGCGCTCTGCCGGATCTTCATGCTGCCGAAGGGGCAGCGTCCGGCGACCGTCTCCTGCAAGGACGACCGTGGCGACACCCTGATCTGGCGGGGCGGCGGCGCCGGGCGGGCCCACGGGCCCCGTACGGGCACTGGACGAGCCCCGTACGGAACTGTCCCGCACGGAGCCCGCCCCCCCTCAACAGTCCGCACTGCTCCTCGTCCGTCCGAGAGACCAGCCGCGCCCCCTCCCGCCCCTCCAATCACCCCAGCCGCAACGGCAGCGCCTCCAGCCGCCAGCTGCCCGGCACCGCTGTCCGCTCCAGTTGTTCCGGTGCGACGCCCAGCGACACCTCCGGGTAGTGCGCGAAGAGCCGGGCGAACGCGACCTCGCCCTCCTGTTTGGCGAGGGTGGCGCCCAGGCAGTAGTGCATGCCGTGGCCGAACCCCACATGGTTCTCCGCGTGTCCCGCGGGGTGCCGGGTCAGGTCGAGCCGTTCGGGGTCGGTGTAGTGGCGGGGGTCGAAGTTGGCCGACACCAGGACCAGTTGGACGGCGTCGCCCCGGCGGATCGGTGTTCCGGCGACCTCGACATCCTCGGAGGCGTACCGCAGCTGGGTGATGTGGACCGGCCCGCACCAGCGCAGCAGCTCGTGGACGGCACGCGGCATCAGCGCCGGGTCGTCCCGGAGCAGCCGGAGCTGGTCGGGGTGGGTCAGCAGCGCCGTCGTGCCGTTGCCTATGAGGTGGGCGGTGGTCTCGTGCCCGGCGAGGACGACGGTGAGGATCATGGTGACCATCTCGACGTCGCTGAGCCGGCCGCCGTCGTCGTCATGGGTGCGGATCAGCTCGCTGAGCAGGTCGTCGGTGAGGGCGCGGCGGCGCTCGTGGATCAGCTCATGGATGTGCTCGATCATCGCCGGGAACGAGGCGCTCATCCGTTCCGGCTGCAGCGAGACCAGGTCGGCGCCCCACTTCCGCCACTGCGGACGGTCCGCTTCCGGAATGCCGACCAGTTCGCAGATGACGGTGATCGGCAGGGGATAGGCGAAGTGCCTGATGAGGTCGACCACACCGTCCTCGGCGTGCTCGGGAAGGCGGGCCAGCAGCTCGTCGGCGATCTGCTCGACCCGTGGCCGCAGATCGGTGATCTTGCGTGCGGTGAACGCGCGCGACACCAGGCGCCGCAGCCGGGTGTGGTCGGGCGCGTCGTTGTTGAGGATCGATCCCAGCAGATACGGCCGGAAATGCTCGGGCAGCCCCATCATGTCCAGCAGCCTGACCATGGGGTTCTCCTCAAGCGAGTGCCCCAGGGACGGTGTGGTCGGATTGTTCACGAACCGCTGGTCGCGCAGCACTTGGCGGACGTCGTCGAAGCGGGTCACGAGCCAGACCGGAGAGTCGTCCATGAACCGGCCCCGCACGACCGGGCCTTGTTCGCGCAGTGCGCCGTAGCCGCCGAACGGGTCGGTGATCAGCTCCGGGTCCATCACGTTCGGCTCGCCCGGGTGTTTCCCGACATGTACGGCGAGCGGGGAGTTGGATAATGCCGACATCTTTCGATCTCCTCCGGGTTGGGAGTCGGCCCGGACGGGTCCGGGTGGGAACCGTCCGGGTCAGAACGTGGACGTGGCTCTTTTCTTTCGCGGAACGCGCAGGAGCAGTCGTGGCCGGATGTCCGTCAGGCGGAGCCGGGCGGGTGGATTCGCCCGGGTGGATTCGCTCGGGGGTGGTGTCGTGAGGTGCCTCTCCGGCGTCCCCCGGTGGGGAGTTCGGTGCGGGGGACCGTCGCGGGAATCCGCCGCGGTACGGGAATGCACCGCACGAATCCGTCCCGCGGAGGAATCCACCGCGCCACCTCAGTCACGTATCTGCCGGCGCATCTCCTGTACGCAGAGTTCGGTGAAGTGCTCGTGGACGGCGATGATGTCGGGCGCGGCCGCGGCCGCCGCGGCGCGCGTACGGGCAGAGAAGGCGTCCGGCCCCGAACCGGAGTCCGGCACGGAGCCGAACACCAGGTCAGCGCCGGGGGCCGGGGCGGCACCGGAGTCCGGGACGCCGGGGACCGGCCCCGTGCCGTCCGGCACCTCCAGCGCGTCCCGGATGGTGCGGGCCAGGATGTCGGCGCGTACCTCCAGGCTCTCCGGACCACGGTCGGTGAGCAGTGACTCGGAGAGGAAGAAGCCGGTGGACATCGCCAGCAAGGCGTATTGCTGGTGTGCCACATCGGTGTCGTCGCGTACCAGGCCGTGCGCGCGGAGCACTTCCAGATGGCGGCGCAGATTCCGGTCGCCCTGCACCATCAGCTCCGCGAACTCTTTCCTGGCGGTGTGGTTGAGCCGGCCGAGGATTTCGGTGTCGTCGGAGTAGAGCGCGCGCAATACCGGTTCGCCCTGGAAGTCGATGAACTGCCGGCGCATCATCCGGCTCGGCAGAATCTCCAGCGGATCATCCCGTAAACGCGTCAACTGCCGGTGATGAATGCGGAATTGAGCCTTCAGCATGACGGCGAGAAGCAGTGAGTCCTTGGTCTTCCAGTGCAGATAGACCGTGCCCTTGCCGACCTTGGCGCGCCGGGCGATCTCGTCGATCGTCACCCGCCCGTAGCCCCAGGCGAGCAGCAGGTCCCCTGCCGCGTCCAGGATGCGGTCGGCGCGCTGCGCCCGTTCCATGCCGTCTCCCCCCGCCGGCTTCGTGACCAGATTTCGAATCCGGTCACACAGTCAAAGGTAGGCCCGGAGAACCCGATGGATAAGGGTGTTTTCAGCCACCGGCCGGAACGGCCTCCCGGAGCGGTCAGGTGTTAGAACACTCTCAGCACCGGGCGGCCCGGTACCGCGTTGCAGAGGCCGCAATACCGGGCAAAGGGCGCCCGCAATATCTTCCTGACCTGGACAAACGACCCCGGCGTGGCGCGGCCCCACCGCCGGTCCCGGGGCTTGTCATCGCGGTGAAGGGGCCTGGCCGCAGGCCGCTGCCCGTGATCCGTGATGGGTACACTCGCCGACCATGTGTGAGGGCAGCCGGAACGCAAAACGGCAGAAAATACGTGCTTCCCAGCGGGGTGCCGACGCTTCCGTCCGGCACGGAAAGGTGCTGCGGAACGCCGTCGACGCGCGTGGACGCGCCCCCCGCCGGGCGCCCGCCGCGACCGACGGCGGTGTCCCGGTGTGCCGCACCCGCGCCGGGACGCCCCCGGCGACAGCCACCGGCGCCGCCGTCCGAAGACTCCCCGCCCCGACCCTGCCCGAGGGCGCCCCGGTCGCGCCGTGAGCCGCCGCTCGAAGGGTGGCCGGCACGCGCAGTCCCGTGACCCGCGCGGTCACTGGCTGCTGCTGATCCTCATACTCCCCCTCGCCTTCGGCGCCCTGCTCTTCGAGGGCTGGACCACCCACGAGGTCGACGCCGCGAAGACCCGGCGCGCCTGCACCACACCGGTGCCCAGGGCCGTGGACAAGGGCGGCCCGGTGGTGCGCCTCGACGGCGGCAAGGTCAAGTCCGCCGGGATGCCCGCCCGCAATGTCGCGCTCACCTACGACGGCGGCCCCGACCCCGTGTGGACGCCGCGCCTGCTCGACCTGCTGCGCAAGCACCATGCGAAGGCCACGTTCTTCCTCCAGGGCGCGCAGGCCGCCCAGCATCCGGACCTGGTGCGGCGCATCCAGGCCGAGGGCCATGAGATCGGCTCGAACACCTACACCGGTGCGGTCATGGGCTCGGCCTCGGCGTTCCGGGCCCGGCTGGAGCTGTCGCTGACGCAGTCGGCGCTGGCGGGCACCGCGGGCATCCACACCGACCTGCTGCGGCTGCCCCAGACCACCGCGGTGGACACCATGTGCGGCCCGGAGTGGAAGGCCGCCCAGCAGGCCGCCGCGGACGGCTACACCCTGGTGGCCGCCGACCGGTGGTTCCGTAAGCCGGCCCAGGGCGTGGTCCGCCAGTTCAGCCAGAACGACATCGCCTATCACGACACCGAGAAGCTGCTCAGCAACCCCAGGATCGACAAGTTCACCACCGTGACCTGGGGGGCGGGCATGCCCGCTGCCGACACCCCGGCCCCCGCCTGGGAGCAGTGGGTGGGCAAGGCCCTGGTCGGCATCAAGATCGCCGGGCATGCGTTCGTCGGCGGGATGACCTGGGTGCTGGGCATCGGCGGCGCCCTGGGAGTGCTGCGGCTGGCCTCGCTCATCTTCTTCGCCCGCGCCCATGTCCGGCGGCTGTCGCGCATCCGGCCGGGCTCCCCCTGGCTGCGTGAGGTCGTCGACCCGGTGACGGTCCTGGTCCCCGCCTACAACGAGTCGGCCGGCATCGATTCCACCGTCCGTTCGCTGCTCGCCTCCACCCACCAGCACCTCCAGATCATCGTGATCGACGACGGGTCGACGGACGACACGGCGGACATCGCCGCCCTGATCGACGACCCCCGCGTGGAGGTGATCCGCCAGCCCAACTCGGGCAAGGCCGCCGCCCTCAACACCGGTCTGGCCCACGCGCGCCACGACATCGTGGTCATGGTCGACGCCGACACCGTCTTCGAGCCGGACGCCGTCCACCAGCTCGTCCAGCCCCTCGCCCACCCGGCCGTGGGCGCGGTCAGCGGAAACACCAAGGTCGGCAACCGCAGCCGTCTGCTGGGCAAATGGCAGCACCTGGAGTACGTCTTCGGGTTCAACCTCGACCGGCGGATGTTCGAGGTCCTGGAGTGCATGCCGACGGTCCCCGGCGCCATCGGCGCCTTCCGCCGGGACGCGCTGATGGGCGTCGGCGGCGTCAGCGAGGACACCCTCGCCGAGGACACCGACCTCACCATGGCCCTGTGGCAGGCGGGCTGGCGGGTGGTCTACGAGGAGTCCGCCATCGCCTGGACCGAGGTGCCCACCTCGCTGCGGCAGTTGTGGCGGCAGCGGTACCGCTGGTGCTACGGCACCCTCCAGGCCATGTGGAAGCACCGCCGTGCCGTGATCGAGGTGGGCCCGGCCGGCCGCTTCGGACGCCGCGGGCTGAGCTACCTCACGCTCTTCCAGGTCGCCCTGCCGCTGCTCGCGCCGATCGTCGACGTCTTCGCCCTCTACGGGGCGCTCTTCCAGGGTCCGGTGCTGGCGGCCGGGGTGTGGGTCGGCTTCCTCGCCCTCCAGCTGGTCTGCGCCGGATACGCCCTGAAGCTCGACGGCGAACCGGTACGGGAACTGTGGGCGATGCCACTCCAGCTCTTCGTCTACCGGCAGCTGATGTACCTGGTGGTCATCCAGTCCGTGGTGGCCTTCCTGCTCGGCACCCGGCTGAAGTGGCAGCGCATGCAGCGCTCCGGCACCGCCGCGCAGCACATCGGCCAGGCGGTCGCGTACGAGAGCCTGCCGTCGCGATGACGGCCGCCGGCGCGTTCCACAGGTGTCCGTCCGGCTCTGGACCGGGCGGACACCCGGGCGGCACGGCCGGACGCCGCCCGGCGGCCGCCGCGTACGTGAGGCCGCTCCAGGAGCGCACATTCAGTGCATTCTGCCCTTTCGTTTGTGCATATCCCCACACACCGGTTGGCGAAGTGGACATGAGCATGCAGACTTCCGCGCATGACTGAATGGCTGGAGGGGCCGCTCGACGGGAACTGGCGCGGCGGCGAAGCGCAGGCGGAGTACATCGGCAACGGGCAGATCTGGCACCCGGCCGACCACCCGCGGCAGGCACAGCCGCCCCAGGCGCCCCCGTCTCAGGCACCCCCGGCATGGCCCCTGGACTACGACGCGTACGGCACCGGGTACGACGCCGCGTACGGCACGGCGCACGACGCCATGTACGGCACGGCGCACGACGCCATGTACGGCACGGCGTTCGACGCCGCGTACGGCACCACGTACGACGCCGCGTACGACAGCGTCCCTCAGGCGCCCACCGCGGCCCAGGCTCCGGTGCCCGCGGCTCCCCCGGCGCCGCCACCCCGTTTACACAGCACTCCCGGCAACGGGCGGCCCCCGCTCCGTACCGGACCCGCGGGTCCGGGCGACGGTGACACCGGCCGCGGCAGGCGCGCCGCGGGCCCGCGCCGCCGGATCGTGCGGGTGCTGATCGTCCTGGCCACCGTGCTGGGCCTCGGCTCCGCGGGCACCTACGTCTGGGCCGACACCGAGCTCAACCGTGACGTCGACCTCGGCAAGATCGCCGGCCGCCCGTCGAAGGGCGGGGGCACCAACTATCTGATTGTGGGTTCCGACAGCCGGGTGGGCCTCTCCGACCGTGCCAGGAAGAACCTGCACACCGGTGGCTCGGCCGATGCGGGGCGCCGTACCGACTCGATGATCCTGCTGCACACAGGTGAACACGGGACGACGATGGTCAGTCTTCCGCGTGACTCGTGGGTGACCGTTCCGCCGCACATCCGCCCCGAGACCGGCAAGCACTACCGCGCGTCGAAGAACAAGCTCAACGCGGCGTTCTCGTTCGGCGGTCCCGATCTGCTCGTCCGGACCATCGAGCACAACACCGGCGTGCACATCGACCACTACACGGAGATCGGCTTCGCGGGCTTCGTCGGCATCGTGAACGCGGTCGGCGGGGTGCCGATGTGCCTGGACCGGGACATCAAGGACGAGAAGTCGGGCGCCAACCTGAAGAAGGGCTGCCACACCCTCGACGGCCGTACGGCACTCGCCTTCGTCCGCCAGCGCCACCAGGAGGCCAAGGGTGACCTGGGCCGCAGCCAGAACCAGCAGAAGTTCCTGGCCGCGCTCGCCCACAAGGCCGCGACTCCGGGTGTCCTGTTCGACCCGGGCACGGTCTACCCGACGATGAGCGCGGGCCTCGGCACCCTCATCGTGGACAAGGACACCGGGCTGCCGAACCTCACCTCGCTCTTCAAGGCGATGAAGGGCGTCACCGAGGGCGACGGCAAGCGGCTCAACGTGCCCGTGGCGAGCCTGGGCTTCCCGACCTCCAAGGGCAGCGCCGTGCTGTGGAACAAGCGCAAGGCGCAGCAGCTCTTCGGCGAGCTGAGCGAGGACCGCCCGGTGACCGTCAAGGAGAAGGACTGACCGTCACGCCGCCCACCCGGCACGGCCCCGTCCCGGGTGGGCGCACGGGCGGCCGCCCCAACCGGCCGGCCGCCCGGCCTGAAGGAACAGCCCCCGCCTAAAGGAACAGCCCCCAGGCCCCGTCCAGCGACCAGCTCTGCCAGCTCATGGCGAGCAGCGCGGTGACGGAGATCAGCGTCATCATCAGGTTCTGCCCCTGCTCCGCCCAGTCGTGGATCATCAGCACGAGGTAGACCAGGTTGAGCACCGCCCCGGCGACCAGGGCTATCGGCGTCAGGAAGCCCACGATCAGGCCGAGGCCGAGCGCGAGTTCCGCGTAGGCGACGACGTACGCCATCAGCCGGGGGCGAGGTTTCACCAGGCGGTCGAAGCCCCTGCGGACCACGGGCCACCGGTGGTCGGCGGCGATACCGGCCGCCCAGGTGATGCCGCCGCCCGCGAACCAGGACTTCTTGTCCTTGTGGCGCCAGCTCTCCAGCCACCACAGCCCGAGCCCGACCCGGAGGACGGCGAACCACTCGGCACCGCTGAGCCACACCGTCTGCATGCTGCCCCCTCGACTCCGCAAGCTGAACTGACGATGCGTCAGTTCAGCGGACGGCGGGCGATACCGCAAGAGGTGGAGTTACCTGCCTCGCCTTGTCGTCGCACGGGCGAGCCCATAACCTCCGAACTGATGGGTCGTCAGATACCGGCCCGAGGGCGTGACTCAGCGGCAGGCAGTTGGGGGTACAGCGTGATCAGCAACCAGAGCGGCACGGCGGAGCTTCCCAGGGTCATCAGCGTGGACGACCACGTGATCGAGCCCGCGCACCTCTTCAGGACCTGGCTCCCGAAGAAGTACCAGGACAAGGGGCCGAAGCCCTTCACCGCCGGCATCGGCGAACTGGCCTACGTCGGGGGGAAGTACCGGTTCACGACGGACCCCGAGGGCCAGATCACGGACTGGTGGGAGTACGAGGGACTGATCTTCCCGTACAAGCGCATCATCGCCGCCGTGGGCTTCTCCCGTGACGAGATGACCCTGGACGGCATCACCCGGGAGCAGATGCGGCGCGGCTGCTGGGACCCCAAGGCCCGGCTGGCCGACATGGACCTCAACCACGTGGAGGCGTCGCTCTGCTTCCCGACGTTCCCGCGCTTCTGCGGCCAGACCTTCGCCGAGGCCGAGGACAAGGAGGTCGGGCTGGCCTGCGTCCGGGCGTACAACGACTGGATGGTGGAGGAGTGGTGCGGGGACAGCGGCGGCCGGCTGATTCCGCTGTGCCTCATCCCGCTGTGGGACATCGACCTGGCGGTCGCCGAGATCCACCGCAACGCCGCCCGCGGGGTCCGTGCCGTGACCTTCAGCGAGATCCCGACCTACCTCGGGCTGCCGTCCATCCACTCCGGCTACTGGGACCCGTTCTTCGCCGCGTGCGAGGAGACCGGCACGGTCGTGAACATGCACATCGGCTCGTCGTCCCAGATGCCGGCGGCCTCACCGGACGCGCCGCCCGCCGTACAGGCCTCCCTGAGCTTCAACAACGCGATGGCCTCGATGATGGACTTCCTGTTCAGCGGCGTCCTCGTGAAGTTCCCCCGGCTGAAACTCGCCTACAGCGAGGGCCAGATGGGCTGGATTCCGTACGCCCTGGAGCGCGCCGACGACGTCTGGGAGGAGCACCGGGCGTGGGGCGGGGTGAAGGACCTGATCCCCGAACCGCCGTCGTCGTACTACTACCGGCAGATCTTCTGCTGCTTCTTCCGCGACCGGCACGGCGTCGCGTCGATCGAGACCGTGGGCGTCGACAACGCCACCTTCGAGACCGACTACCCGCACGTCGACTCGACCTGGCCGCACACCAAGGACGTGGCGGCCGAGCATGTGGCGGGCCTGTCCGACGAGGTGACGTACAAGATCCTGCGCGGCAACGCGATCCGGATGCTGGACCTCCCCTTCGACCGGGGCTGACCGGCCCCACTCCCACACCGCTCCTGTCCGGCACCGTCCCTGTCACGGACCGACGCTGCCGGACAGCGTGCGGCGCGGCGCTACAACCAGCCCGCCGCCCGGGCAGCGGCGACCGCGGCGTCCTCCGCCGCCTCCGCCGCGGCGTTCAGCCCCTCGCTCCGGCCCATCCCCTCCCGCCCCGCGGCCAGCCCCGCGGCCTGCGAGGCCCTGAGGGCGGCCTGGTACGCGGCCTCGCAGAGTTCCGCGGCGCCGTGGGACCGCGCGACCTGGGCGGCGAGTACGGAAGCGGCGGCGGCGTTCCGGGCCTGCCGGGCGTCGGCCGCGGGGTCCGCCACCCCCTCGGCCAGCGCGGCGAGCGCGTCGGCGGACAGCCGCACCGCGTTCACCGCCTTCGCCGCGTCCTCCGTCGGCACGGCGATCACCTCACCCGGGTCCGCCGCCACCCCGGCGGAACGGCACGCGCCCCGGGTACGCACGTCGGCACTGCGCGTACGCGCGGTGTGCCGGGCCCTGAGCGCCTCCCCGGCACCCGCCCCCACCGCCTCTCGGGACGGAGCGGCAGGGGAGGGCGGCGCCCCCTGCACCACCTCTGCGTCGGACTCACTCATCGCCGTCTCCTTGTCTGTCAGAGCGACACTGCCGCGCGGACGGGTATCCCCCGCCGGCCGTGGGCACGGTGACGGTCAGAGCCGGGCGACGGATGCCGCGCAGGGTGGCACGCCCGGCCTCAACAGACCAGAGCGGTGCACGATCCCCTCGCCCGCACACACCGGCCCGAGGGCCCCGGCGACACTCGCCGTACGGGGACGGCCGAGGCCGCGGTGCGACAGAAGCCGACGGAGAGACGACCGAATGAGCAACACCATGAGCGAGACGCTGACCACGCTCGGGCGCGGATACCTGCGGGACGCCCCCGGCTTAGCGGGAAAGGCGGCACTCGCCACGCGCTACCTCAACCCGCGGCTGCGGCAACACCCCCGCCGCCGCCTCGTCCGCACCCGCTTCGGCGCCACCATGGCCGTCGACACCCAGGACCTGATCCAGCGCTATGTGTACATGTTCGGCCTCTGGGAGCCCCACATGACGCACTGGCTGCAACGCCGCCTCCGTCCCGGCGACACCTACGTCGACATCGGCGCCAACGTCGGTTACTTCAGCCTGCTCGCCGCACAACTCGTCGGAGAGAAGGGCCGGGTGGTCGCGATCGAGGCCTCACCGACGTATCACGCCCAGATCCGCCGCCACGCCGACCTCAACGGCCGCACCAACATCCGCACCCTCCACACCGCCGTCGCCGACGCACGGCGGACGGTGACCCTCATCCTCGCCAGCTCCCAGAACATGGGCGCGGCCAGCATCGTCCCGTACGACGGACCGGCGGAGGTCACCCACGAGGTCGAGGCGCATCCGCTGCCCGACCTGCTGGACGCGGACGAGACCGCGACGGCCCGCGTGATCAAGATCGACGTCGAGGGCGCGGAAGGCGCCGTGATCCGCGGCCTGGCCCCCCTCCTCGACAAGCTCCGTCCCGACGCGGAACTCACCGTGGAAGTCACCCCCGCCCGCATGGAAGCCCTGGGCGAGTCACCGGACGCCCTCCTCAAAACCATGCGGCAACACGGCTTTCACCCCTACCGGCTCCCCAACAGCTACGACCCGGCCAGCTACCCGGCGGCGCTGCACGGTGCCCCGGCGGTGCCGGTGCGGTGGCGTGGGCCGGTGACCGAGGAGAGCGACCTCGTCTTCTCCCGCGTCGACGCGGAAACGCTGCCGTGAGCACCGGTCGGCCGAGCACCGCTCACCCCACACCCCCACCCGGATAACGCCACTCCCACCCCGCCAGCTGCCGGGCCCTGGCCTCCACTACGGCCATGCGGGCGGCGCGTTCGGTGGTGTCGGTGTGGGAGGGGTGGCTGGTGGCCTGGCCGGGCCACTTGCGGTAGTGGAGGCCCACCTCGGAGGAGAACCAGCCGCGGCTCGTGGCGTTGAGGGCGAGCAGCAGGCCGGTGTCCTCCGAGGCCGGGAGCGCCATCCAGCCGCCGAGGGCGAGGGCCAGGTCGCGGCGCATGAAGAGGGTGGCCGGGTGGACCTGGGCGCGGAAGCCGTTCGCCTTCCAGAAGTCGAGCACGGCGCCCCGCTCGATCGGGCCCGGTGCCGGGTCGCCGGGAAAGCCGGTGGTGGAGCCGTCGGGCAGCAGGTCGAGGGCGCGTGAGGTCGCCCAGCCGAGGCTGCTGTCGCCTTCGAGGGCGGCCAGGTCGCGGGCCAGTGTGCCGGGGGGCAACTGGTCGTCGGCGTCCAGGACCTTGAGGTACTCGCCCTCCGCGTGCGCGAGGGCGATGGTGCGGGCGACGCCGGGACCGCCGGGCCGTCCCTGCCGGAACGTCACCCGCGGGTCATCGGGGACGTAGGGGGCGACGTCCCCGGTCGTGCCGTCCTCCTGGATCACCCAGTGCCACTCCCATCCGTCGGGGAGTTCCTGGCGGCGGAGCGACGCGTAGGCCTCCGGCAGGAAGGGGGCCGAGGGGGCGTGGACGGCGGTGACGATGATGATGCGCCGGCGCACGGCACGCACCACCTTTCCGGGGAGTGGTGAACAGCATTCCGTGCGGCCGCCGGGCGGGAGTTCCAGCGTGCCTCCTGGGCTCCGGCTCACCTGCGCGGATGGCCTCACCTTACGGCCCCGGGAGATGCCGACGCGGGGAGAATGCGGAAGCGGCGCCGCGACGCCGTGCGCGAGCGGGACCGGAAAGTGCGGGATGCCTGCGGCGCGGAATCCCTGCGAGGAAAACCGGACCTGTTGCAGGGTTTCTCCCTTTGTGAAGACCACGAAGGCAGTGAAGTCGGCGAAGAGCGCGAAGCGGCCGAAGAGCGCGAAGTCGGCGGGGATAGGCGGCCGTTCCGGGCCGCCGGGCAAGAGGGGGAGCCCATTCCCCTATTCCGGCGCGGGGCATGAAAGCGCCCGATCGCTGGCGACGGGGGATGCACCAGCGATCGGGCTATGGCCAACAGTAGCAAGCCTGGCCGCTCTGTGGGAGCCAACTGCTGAATTCAAACGCGGAGTTGTGGCTGGAGTCACGTGGCGCGGGTCCGGGCGACGGGGAAAACGGGGAGTTCGGGGCGCCATGAAGGCGGCCGTGGGCTTCCCGTCCGGCGGCGCTCCCGGCCCCGTCGTTCGGCGGAGTCGCCGTGCGGTTACTCAGCGCACGGCGGCTCGTACGGGAGAAGGGGCAGATACTCGCGCCATTTCTCCGGGGTCAGAACGCCGCGGGTGGTCGAGCAAATACGGCGAATGGCCTTGTCGGTGTCCAGGTTCCACAGCCGGACGGTACCGGCGCCGCTCGACACTCCGAGCAGATGGCTTCGGGGGCTGAACGAGAGGAAATTGCCCGTCTTGGCGTTGGGGCTCGTCGACTGGCCGATGGGAGCGGCCCTGGAGGGGCTCACATGCCAGAACCGCACCGTGTTGTCGTTGCCGCCGCTCGCCAGCGTGCGCCCGTCCTCGCTGAAGGTCAGCGACACGACCGCTTCGGTGTGGCCCGTGAGCGGGGAGCCCCGCCGGGTCGCCTTACGGGGATCGGTGGTGTTCCAGAGCCGTACGGTGTCGTCGTCGCTGCCGCTGGCCAGCGTGTGGCCGTCGGGGCTGTAGGTGAGCGAGTTGACGGGACCCAGGTGGCCCCGGAGGGGCTCGCCGCGCGGTGTGGTGTGACGCGGGTCGGTGGTGTCCCAGAGCTGCACCGTGGCGTCCGCGCTGCCGCTGGCGAGCGTGCGCCCGTCGGGGCTGAAGGCGAGCGTGTTGACGTAGCCCTTGTGGCGGGTGAGCGGTGCACCGAGCGGACGGACGCGGGACGGGTCGCTGACGTTCCACAGCTGGACGGTGTGGTCTTCGTAGGCGCTGGCCAGCGTGCGGCCGTCGGGGCTGATGGCCAGCGCGTCGGGGCCCGCGAAGCGTGTCCGCAGCCTCAGGGGCTTCCCGTAGGAGACGGGATGGGCCGGGTCGGCGACGTTCCACAGCTCCACCGTCTGGCTTCCCATCAGCACGGCGAGCGTGCGGCCGTCGGGGAAGAAGGCCAGCGAGCGCAGGTCGCCCTTCCCGGGCGTGAACGGTTTGCCCAGCTGGACGGGCCGCTTGAAGTCCCGTACGTTCCACAGCCGCACGCGTCTGTCGCCGGAGGCCGTGGCGAGCACCCGGCCGTCCGGGCGGAAGGCGCCGACCCGGCCGACCATGTTCGACGTCGGGATCGACCACAGCCGGACCTTGCTGTCGCCGCTGCCCGTGGCGAGGGTCCGCCCGTCGGGGCTGAAGCCCACCGCGAACATGTCACCGCTGCTGCCCGCGAGGGGCTCGCCGACCTGCGACGGGTACGCCGGATCGCTGACGTTCCACAGGCTCGCCGTGCTGTCCGCGCTGCCGGCGGCGAGCATGTTGCCGTCGGGGCTGAACGCGACCGACCACAGCGGGCCGGTGTGTCCGGTGAGGGGCGCGCCGATCGGTGCCGCGTGACGCGGGGAGTCCACGCTCCAGAGCCGGATGGTGTTGTCGTCGCCGCCGCTGGCGAGGGTGTCGCCGTCCGGGCTGAAGGCCACCGAGTGCACGGTGTCCGAGTGGCCGGTCAGCACGGCGCCGGCCTTCGGACGGCCCCGCCCGGCCACCTCCCACAGCCTGATCCTGCCGTCGTCGCTCCCGGCGGCCAGCGTCCGTCCGTCGGGGGCGAAGGCCACGGAACGCACCGGGGCGGTGGCGCCGGTGAGGGTGGCGCGTGACTTCGGCCGGCGCGGGTCGGTGAGGTCCCACAGGCGCACGGTGTGATCCTCGTTGGCGGTGGCCAGCGTCCGGCCGTCCGGGCTGAAGGCGAGCAGGAAGACCGTGCCGTTGTGGGCGGCCAGGGGCGCCCCGATCGGGTGCGGGCGGCGGGGGTCGCGCACATCCCACAGCCGGATCGTCCCGTCGTCCCCGGTGGTGGCGAGGGTGTCGCCGTCCGGACTGAAGACGGCGGTGCTCACCCAACTCGTGTGGCCGGTCAGCGCTTTGCCCAGGGGCTCGGGACGCGTCGGGTCCGCCACGTCCCACAGGCGCACGGTCCGGTCGTAGCTGGCGGTGGCCAGGAGACGCCCGTTCGGGCTGAACGAGGTGAGGTAGACGGCGCCGGTGTGGCCCCGCAGCGGGGTGGCCAGCGGCTCGTTCATCATCGAGATCAGCCGGTTGTTGGTGCCCTCGTCGCCGGGCCGCAGGCCATGGGCCACCAGGTCGAGTTGCGCCGACAGGGACGGGTCCGTGTACTGGGCGCGGTCGGCCTGGGCGAGGACCTGCGCGAACACGGTGTCGTCCCGCTGCTGCCACGCCTCCACCGCGGAGCCGACGGCCAGCAGCGCCATGACGACCAGCGCGGCCACCGCACCCCGGCTGAGCAGTACGGTGCGCCGGCGCAGCCGGACCGAGGCGGCCAGGAACTCCACCGCGCTGCGGGTCAGGAAGGTGTCGTCGCTGGAGTCCGCCCAGCTGCGGGCCTGCTCCAGGCGGGACCCCCGGTAGAGCAGGGACGCGTCACGGTCCGAGCCCTCCCATGCCCGGCCGTCCTCTTCCAGGCGCTGGCGCAGCAGATTGCCGTTCCGGTCCTCGTCGATCCAGTCACGCAGCCGCGGCCAGGCGTGCAGCAGCGCCTCATGGGTGATCTCCACCGCCTCCGAGTCGAGCGTCACCAGCCGGGCGTGCACCAGCGCTTCGAGCGACTCCTCTGTTTTGCCCGGGTCCGTTGACTCGTCGGCCAGTTGGTTCCGCTTGCCCCGCCTACGGGTTGCCTGGGTGTCCTCGCCGAGCCGGACCAGCCGGAGGAGGAGCAGCCGCGCGGCGGTGCGTGCCGTCGGGTCGAGACCGGACCAGGCCCGCTCGGCGGTCGCCGCCACCGCGCCCTGGATGCCGCCCGTCGCGCGGTAGCCGGACAGCGTCAGCCGACCCGCCTTCCGCCGCTGCCAGGTGGCGAGCAGCGCGTGGGAGAGGAGCGGCAGCACACCCGCGTCGTGCGCCCCGCTGGAGCCGTCGGCGCTCACCTCCCGGACGATCAGCTCCGCCAGCCCCGGTTCGAGTTCCAGGCCCACCGCCTTGGCCGGGCCGGTCACCGCTTCCCGCAACTCGGCGGTGGTCAGCGGACCGAGCACCATGTGCCGGTGCTGGAGCGCGTCGGCCAGCTCGGGATGCCCCAGACACTGCTCGTAGAAGTCGGCCCGTATGCCGAGGACGACGAGCACGGGGGCCGGGTCGCCCGGACAGGGGGGTCCCCCCTGTTCGAGCGAGGCCGAGAACGTGGGGGAGGGCGTGCACGCGGCGTGCAGGAGCTGGATGAAGGTGCGCCGGGCCGCCTCGTCCGGGCAGAGCGTGAACGCCTCCTCGAACTGGTCCACGATCACGACCGGCCGGGCGGCGGCGGGCGTCCCCTGCCCCGCCCACGCCGCGGCGGCCTCCCGCACCGCGTGCGCGAAGTCCGGAGTGCCGGGTTCCGGTGCCGACGGTCCGGCGGACAGGACCGGGGCGAACTCGGGAATCCGCCGGGCCAGTTCCGCGAGCGGATCGCCGCCCGGCACCAGTTGCAGCACCTCCCGCTCCGGGCCGCTCCCGTCGTCCGGGGCGCCGCTGCGCAACGCGGGCACCAGGCCGGCGTTCAGCAGGGACGACTTCCCCGCCCCCGAGGCGCC
The DNA here is from genome assembly GCF_053597915.1 of Streptomyces sp. NPDC001219. Taxonomy (NCBI): domain Bacteria; kingdom Bacillati; phylum Actinomycetota; class Actinomycetes; order Kitasatosporales; family Streptomycetaceae; genus Streptomyces; species Streptomyces sp. NPDC001219. Next base: position 28,849 of record NZ_JBSFJF010000031.1, read on the forward strand.
CACCAGCATCACCAGGCCGCCCGTCCGCTCCGCCGCGCGCAGCTGGGCGACCAGGGCCTCGGTGCTCCGCTCCCGCCCGAAGAACCACCCGGCATCCTGCTGCCGGTACGAGGCCAGCCCGCGGTACGGACATACTCCGGCGACGGACGGTGCCTCCGCCGGGGCGCGCTCCTCCTTCGGCGCGGACGCCTCGGCACGTTCGCCGACCGGGTCCGCGACCGCGCGCTCCCACAGCCGCTGCCACTGGGCCGGGTCGTAGAGACCGGGGGACACCGGCGTCGGCCGCTGCCGCCGCGCCTGCGGAATCAGGATGTGCAGCACCGCCGCGAGCGCGGCGAACTGCGCGGGTACGTTCTTGGCCCGCCGCCAGTCGCTGATGCGCTGCACGGACACCCGCACGGGCCGCCCTCGTTCGTCGACCCGCTGCAGCCGGACGACCGCCTCGGCCACCTTCTTCAGTGGAGGGTTGCCCGCCTCCTTGTACAGCAGCGCGAGACGTTCCGCGAAGGCTGTACGTGCCCCTGAGTCGGCACTCAAGGCTTCCACCCCCTACGTCCCCCGCACTTGGACATCCGGACCGGAAAACTCACCTTAGCTGTCTGACCTGTGGTTAAACGGTCGCTCCGCTACCGGAACCTCCCCACCGGAAGCCACAGCTGGCAGGATCTCGAACCAGCGGCGCAGCAACCGGGCTTACCCGGACAGCCCGCCGGCTCAGCACTCGGAGACCACTCCAGACGCACGTTCGCGGTCGCCTTCCGCCCGAGTCAAGAGCCGGTGACGACGTCCCGGACCACGAGCACGAGGGACCGCACCACCGGTCCCCTCCGGACACGCTGCCGCGCCGACCACGGTTCCGGCCCTTCCCGGAGATCCGCGCCAGTACGGGGGGTGCGGATCGACACCGCCCGCGCCGTTCGGCACCGGTCCCCACGAGGGGAGGGACCGGTGGCGAACGGCGCGGTGTGACGTCCGGCGTACGTCTCCGTACTTCAACGCGACCCGGCCGGACCGCCAGACGGGACCGACGGCCGTTCCATGAGCGGGAGCCGGGGGCCTTTCCCGCCGGGACCACCAGCTCTGTGGGGGGAGCTTTGTGTCCCAGGTCACACCTGGCTCGACGTCCGTCGGGCGGGGTGCGGGTCCGGTGGCGGAGGCGGGTAATTCTCGGCGTCCTCCCGGGTCCGCCGTCGGTGCCGGTGCGGGCGTGTGGGGTGGTGGGGCGGTGGATGCCGTGGCTTGACACGCGTATATTGCATGAGAAAGTTTCAGCTGACAGGTGTCGAGGACGTCAGGGGTGAACCATGACCAGTGAGGAGCTTTTGGCCTTCCTGGCGGCCGTGGGTCACGCCCAGCGCCTGCGGGTGATCCTTGAGCTCGCCGAGGGCCGGATGTACGTCAGCGAACTGGCCCGCCGTCTGAAGATGTCCCGGCCGCTGCTCTACATGCACCTGGAACGTCTGGAGAAGGCCGGCCTCGTCGCCGGGCATCTGGAGCTCTCCCAGGAAGGCAAGGCGCTGAAGTACTTCGAACTGGCGCCGTTCGACTTGCGCCTGAACTTGGATACGATCCTCCAGGCCGCGGAGCAGGACCGCATCGCGACCGAGGCCACGGGTACAGCTGCCGATTCCACGGGTACGAAGTAATTCCAGGAACCTGAAAGGGAAGCGCACATGACTGGCGCTGTCATCGCCATCGCCATCGTCCTGATCGTCGTCGGCGGCATCACGGTGAGTGTGGCCGCGTACTTCAAGCTGCAGCGTCACCGTGCCGACGCCGTCGCCATGGCCGAGTTCCGCAGGCTCGCCGATGAGGCGGTCGCCAACCAGCTCGCGCTGCAAGGGCAGTTGGTCGAGCTGCACGACCGGGTCAAGTCCGTCGAGAGCCTGCTGCGCAGCGTCGACTGAGCTCCGTTCAAACCCGCGCGCCACGGTCGTCCCGGGGCAGTCAGCGCCGTGTCAGCGGACGGCCGGAGTATGGGGTTCGGCCAGGGGGTCGAACCCCATACGACTCGGATACCGGAGTGCGCGACGTGTCGAATCCCTTTGATGACCAGGACGGAACGTTCCTGGTGCTGGTGAACGACGAAGGCCAGCACTCTCTTTGGCCCGTGTTCGCCCAGCGGCCGGACGGCTGGCAGGTGGCCCTCGACGCGGGCCCCCGGGACGCCGCGCTCGCCTACATCGAGGAGCACTGGACCGACATGCGCCCGCGCAGCCTGCGCGAATCCGCCGGCGCGCAGGCTTCTTGAGTACCCGTCAGCTCGCCCCGATGCCGGAGGGACAACTGTGAGCATGGCGATTCAGGCGGAGGGGCTGTGCAAGCGGTACAAGCAGCACGAAGCGCTCAGCGGAGTTGACCTCGCGGTTCCCAGCGGCACGGTGTTCGGTCTGCTCGGCCCCAACGGGGCGGGCAAGACGACCACCGTGCGGATGCTGGCGACGCTGGCGGAGCCGGACGGCGGGCGGGCCGAGGTGGCCGGGTTCGACGTGGTGCGCCAGCCGCACGAGGTACGCCGGCGGATCGGCCTGGCCGGTCAGTACGCGGCGGTGGACGAGCTCCTGACGGGCCGGGAGAACCTGGTCCTCATCGGCAGGCTGCTGCATCTCAGCAGGCGCTCCGCACGGGAGCGCGCCACGCGGCTGCTGGAGCGGTTCGAGCTGACCCATGCGGCGGACCGTCCCGCGCACACCTACTCGGGCGGTATGCGGCGCCGTCTGGACCTGGCCGTCTGCCTGGTCACGACGCCGTCCGTGCTCTTCCTCGACGAGCCCACCACCGGCCTCGACCCGGTGAGCCGGATGGCGCTGTGGAACGCGGTCCGTGAGCTGGTGGCCGACGGCGTGACCGTGCTCCTGACGACGCAGTACCTGGACGAGGCCGACGCCCTCGCCGACCGGATCGCCGTCGTCGACACGGGCCGGGTCATTGCCGAGGGAACCCCGGACGAGCTCAAGCGGAAGGTCGGTGACGAGCGGCTCGAAATCGTGGTGGCGCGCCCGGACGACGTGCCCACCGCCGTCACCGCGCTGCGCCGGATCTCCGCGGACGAACCGTCCGCCGACCCGGACCGGCGCACCATCTCCCTCGCGCTCGGCGACGGCATGACCGGCATCGCGAACGCCGCCACGGCACTGCGGCAGGAGGGCGTGGAGGTCGTCGACTTCGCCCTGCGCAGGCCGACCCTCGACGACGTCTTCGTGACGCTCACCGGCCAGTCCGCCTGAACGCCTCAGGCCCGGACAGACTCCCTCCTCCTCTCCTTGTGGTGCGGCCGGCCCGCTGTGGTATCCCGCCGGTCCGGCCCACACCTCTCAACCGGTCGTCCGCGCACGCCGTTTGACGGCGGAACCGGCACGTCGCCGCACGCGGCGGCCGGCGGGAAGAGCAGCAGGGCCACGGCCGTATCCGAGATTCTCCTCACCTGCGGGACAGGTGACCAACGGGGGCAGTATCCAATGCAGAGAATTCACTTCACCGCTGCCGACATCGCCAGAACCCGGCTGAAGACCACCGCGGGGCCACTCATTGAAACGGCCTTCGCGTACGGCCTGCTCGGACGGTGCGTGGGACCGCCGCACGTGCGCTGGTACCGGCAGATCGCCAAGCGACTCTCCGCCCGGCCGCCGGCGCGTTCCGGAGGCGTCGGCGGGGTCAGCGACCCCGAGGCGCTGCTGCGGCTGATCGAGCGCAGCGAGAACGGCGGCTCCCGTGGCGGCGCGCACCAGGCGCCGTGGGCGTCGCAGTCGTCCGTCCACCAGGAGGCCGTGGAGCTGCCGGGGTTCTGGCGGGAGGCGATAGCCCCGTACTGGGACCGCATGGTGTCCTATCTGGAGGCGGAGTGCGAGGCACGCACCCGGGTGGTGATGGGTGGCGGCGTGGAGCTGCTGTTGGCCACCCTGCATCCCCGGGTCACCTGGCGGTCGCCGGTCCTGGAGATCCCCGGCGGCCCCGACGAGGACGTCTTCCTCGGCGATCGCGGGCTGGTGCTCGTCCCCTCGGTGTTCCTCACGCACCGGCCGGCCCAGATTGTCGGCACGCAGAGCGACAGCGGCGAACTGGTGCTGGCCTTCGCCGCGCCGCCGGACGTCCAGCGCGCGGCGGGCCTGTGGGGTGTGCCCGAAGACACCGCCCAGACGCTCGGGGCGCTCGTCGGCCAGACCCGGGCCGCCGCGCTGCGGCTGCTGCGTGCCACCTGCACGACCAGCGAGCTGGCGGAGCGGCTCGGCATCTCGGCGGCCAGCGCCAGCCAGCACACGAAGGTGCTCCGCGAGACGGGTCTGATCACCACCCGACGGATCCGCAACACCGTGCTGCACGCGGTGACTCCGTTGGGCCTGGCCCTCCTCGACGGTCTGCCCACGTACCCCGCACCGGACCGGGTGCACAGAACGGTGACGGCGACCGAGCCGCGGCGGCACGCCATGGACGCCCGCCTCTCCCGGCCGGTCGTCCTGCACGCCTCCTGACCCGCCGCGGGCGACGGACCGGAGCCACCCGTACGACGCGTCCCCCGGCCGGGGTCTTCACTGGCCGGGGGACGCGTGACGGGTGCTCACTCGCGGATTCCCACCATCCCGCCGGGCCGGTGGCGCAGTACCAGCGCGGCCGAGAGGAGCGTGGTGACCAGGGTCAGAGCGAAAGCGGCGGCCACCACCGCGGCGAAGATCCACGGCGGGCCCTCCGGCACCGGCGAGCCCAGCACGCTCAGGCTCAGCGGCACCAGCGTCAGCGCCGCGACCAGTACGCCCAGCAGGATGCCGGCCACGGAGACCAGGACCGCCTCCACCGTCATCATCCGCAGCACCTGCCTGCGGGTGGCGCCGATGAGCCGTTGCAGCATGAACTCCCGCCGTCGCTCGGTGGTCGCGAGGACCTGCGTGTTGACCAGGGCGATCGTCGAGTAGGCGATGACCACGCCGAGCACCAGGTACGACATCCAGGCCTGGGTGTCGTCCTCGTCCTGGTGCACCGCGCTGACCGTGGACCGGGGGAGCACGGTCAGACCGGGCCGGTCCTCGGCGAGCGCCGACAGGGTCCGTGCCAGCCGGGCGTGGTCCGTCCCCGGCGCGGCGCGCACCGAGATCTGCGGGACCAGACCGGAGTCGGTGTGCGGGACGAGGAGCGAGGCGGGCACCAGCGCGGTCTCGTAGCCGCGGCGTGCGTCGACGGTGGCGACCAGCTCCAGCCGGACCTCCGTGCCGTCGCCCAACCGCATCGGGACCCGGTCGCCGAGCCGGTGGCCGCCGGTCGCCGACGCGGGCAGTGCGACGGTGTTGCCGGTCAGCGCGTCGAGGGAGCCGGTGGTGGCGCGGAAGGCCGTGGTGCCCGTCACTCCCGTGGAGGTGACGCCCTGCAGCGGCATCTCGGTGGGTTCGAAGTCGCCCTCGTCGATCTCGGAGGAGGTGGGCGGGGTCTTGGGCTCCAGGTATCCGAGGCTGGAGACCTGGGCGGAGGCCGCCGCCACCCCGGGCTGCTTCCGGACGGCGTCCACCACGGACAGCGGCAGACCGCCGGAGACGGAGGTGACCGCCAGATCGGCCCGCATGTTCTCGTCGAACGCCCGCTGGGAGCCGCTGGACTGGGTGGTCTGCAGATAGATCAGGGCGGTGGCCAGACCGGTGGCGAGCATGACCGGCATCACCGCTCCGGCCATACGGCCGGTCCGGGCCTTCGCGTTGAGCGTGGCGAGCCGGCCGGCCAGCCCGGTCACCGCGCGCAGCGGCCAGCGGAGCACCGCCGTGATCGCCCTGGCGAGCCCCGGGCCGAGCAGTCCGAATCCGACCGTCCACAGCATCGCCGCGGGAGTCGCCGTGCTGCCCGCCGTGGGGCCGGCCATGCCGGCGGTGACCATGGCGAGCGCGGCGCCGCCGCCGAGGAAGAGCAGCGCGAAGAGCAGCCGGGGGACGCTGAACCACTTGCGCTGGAGGGAGGCTTCGGCCAGTGCTTCGGTGGGCCGGGTGCGGGCCGCGCCGCGGGCCGAAATGAAGGCCGCTCCCAGCGCGGTGAGCAGCGCGGCGCCCACCCCGATCGCCATCGGTATCCAACCGGCCCGGTACGCCAGGGTGTCGGGTACCACCCCGCCGTCGGCGAAGGCGTCGAGCAGCCACCTTCCGACGTGCGGGCCGGGGTAGCAGGCGAGCGCGGTGGCGAGGAGGGCGACGAACAGCGTCTCGCCGAGGATCATCCGGCGCAGCTGGCCGGGCGTGGTGCCGATCGCCCGCAGCAGGGCCATCTCGCGCTGGCGCTGCTGGATCGACAGACCCATGGTGCTGGACACCACGAAGACGGTGACCATCGCGGACAGGCCGCCGAACACCGAGGCGAGGGTGACCAGTTTGGTGCCGTCGGTGACGACGGAGGGGTTCTCCGCCCGGCCGCGGTCGTCGCCGGTCAGTACGGTCGCGGGGTGGCCGGCCACCGCTTTCTCGATGTCCCGTACGACGCGGGCGTGGTCGGCGTCGGGTGCCGTGAGCACGCCGATGGTGTCGACCCGGCCGGGCCGGCCGCCGGCCGCGCCGGCCGCCCGGTCGGAGAGGAAGACGGTGTTCCGGTCGTCGGAGCCGGTGGCCAGACCGGAGACCGTCAGCCGCTCGGCGCGGCCGCCGACCAGGAGCTGGGCCCGTCCGCCCGGGTGCAGTCCGGCCCGCGCGGCGAGCCGCGCGTCCAGCACGACCTGGCCGGGGCCGGAGGGGGCGGTGCCTTCGGTGAGCCGGTACGGGGCCAGGCGGGCCGAGGACCAGCCGTGGCCCGACACCCGGGTGGCGGACCCCTTGCCGCCGTCCGGGAGCAGGGTGGCGTCGAACGACACGTCCGGCAGGGCGTGGGTCACCCCCGGTACCGCGCCGATTGTGTCGGTGAGGCCGGCGTCCAGGCGGCGGCGTTCGGCGAAGACGTACTCGCCGTGGGTGCCGGGGTGGTTCTGGTCGCCGGTGACCAGGACCGGTGCGGCGCCCAGCCGTTGTGGAGGCGCGGCGCTGTGCAGGCCGGTCTCGAAGAGACCGCCGCAGCCGATCACGATGGTCGCGCCGAAGAACAGCGCGATGAAGGAGGCGATGAAACCGCCCTTGTGAAACCGCAGGGTGCGGACCGCGACTCCGATCACCGGGGCACCCCGTGTCCGGCCCGTACCGCGGCCGCGTCCTGCCCCCAGGCACCCAGGTGCGTCATGCGCTCGGCGACCTGGTCCGCGGTCGGCCAGTCCAGGTGGCTGACGAACCGGCCGTCGGCGAGGAACAGCACGCGGTCGGCGTGTGCGGCGGCCACCGGGTCGTGGGTGACCATCACCATCGTCTGCCCGGCTTCCCGGACGGCCTCGCGCAGCAGCGTCAGCACCTCGCGGGCGGCGTAGGTGTCGAGGGCGCCGGTCGGTTCGTCCCCGAAGACCACCGCGGGACGCGTGATCAGTGCCCGGGCGATGGCGACCCGCTGCTGCTGGCCGCCGGAGAGCTCGCCCGGGCGGTTGTTGCGGCGGGCCGCCAGACCGACGCGCTCCAGCACCTCGTCCACCGCGGCCTTCTTGGGCCGGCGCCCGGCGAGCCGGAGCGGCATGCAGACGTTGTCCACCACGTTGAGCGCGGGGAGCAGGTTGAACGCCTGGAAGATGAAGCCGATCCGTTCGCGGCGCAGTCGGGTCAGCTCGCGCTCCTTGAGCGGTGACAGGTCCACGCCGTCGAGCAGGACCTTTCCCGACGTGGGCCGGTCGAGGCCGGCCGCGCAGTGCAGGAACGTGCTCTTGCCGGAGCCGGACGGCCCCATCACCGCGGTGAAGGTGCCCCGCGGCAGGCCGATCGTCACCCCGTCGAGGGCCGCCACCTGGTTCTTGGACCTGCCGTAGACCTTGCGTACGGATTCGAGCCGTACGACGTCGTGGGCCTCCGGGCCCGTTGTCCCCGTCATGTGGTGTGTCCTTGGCTGGTGGTGAGTGGCGACCGCGGCGGGCCGAGCGAGACGAGCGCGAGGGGGCCGGGCTCGGTGAGGATTCGCTTGACCCCTGCGAGTGGGTCGGGTGGCGGGCGGAGCAGGTTGTGGGCGACGGTCAGGTGCAGCCGGGCGGCCGCGACCACGAGCGAGGAGGCGTACATCGCGAGCAGGAAACAGACCGCCGCGACGGCCAGGGCGGCGGGCCAGGTGTCGATCCGCACCCCCGGGGCGCCGTCGTCGGGGCCGCCGATCCACGCGCCGTGGGTCCAGCTGCCGTCCGTGTGGTGGGTGTTGATGGCCCAGAACCACAGCGGCAGCGAGACGCCGGCGAGCAGCACCAGCCATACCAGCAGCGCGAGGAGGTCGAGCAGCAGCAGGAACGGGAAGAGGACGACCAGGCAGACGCAGTCCCTGAAGAACACCGGGTCGCCGCAGCGGGCCCGGAGCTGCTCCGCGAGGCCCGGTTTCGCGGGCTCTTGGTAGTAGTGCGGGATCGGCGCGTCGACCAGGACGGCGCGGCCCCGCTCGACGTGGGCGCAGCAGCGGACGACCCAGGCCGAGCCGATGGTCAGCGCCACCGAGACGGTGAACTGCATGAACACCAGCCCCAGCAGCACGGCGGCACCGGCGACGGCGAACAGCGCGGGGCCCGCCAGCAGATAGCTGGCCAGGTAGCCGGACGCGCGCCAGGGCGCGGCCGAGAACGGCCTGCGTAACGGATTGCGGTGGACCGGCAGCCGGCTGCCGGGCAGGAGCGCGATCATCCGACGCTCCGCAGCAGGCCCTCGACGGACCTCACCCGCTCGTCGAGCGCACCCAACTGGCCTTGCAGGGCCTGCTGGGCGGCGGCCGATTCCTCGGCCAGTTTCCGGTAGCCGGCCATGGCGGCGGCGTCGGCACGATGGCGTTGCAGCCTGAAGAACGCGACCACGCTTCCCGTGATACCTCCCACGACGAGCAGGATGACGGCGATGGTGATGACGGCGCCGGTCATGTGGGGGTCCCCTTCATGTTGTTGTGCCCTCCGTGTCCTCTGCGACGGCCGCGACGATCGTGTCGATGTCCACGTGCATGTCGAACGGCGCCAGTTCGAAGTACCTCCGCGCCGTGCCTTCCCGGGAGAGCTCCAGGTGCCCGACGACCAGGCCGGCCCTCTCCAGACGTGCCAGGTGCAGGGAGAGCAGCGGCCGGGACATCTCCAGACGCCGGGCGAGCTCGCTGACGTACATCCGGCCACCGGCGAGTTCGGCGACGGCACGGAGCCGCTGCCGGTGGCTGATGGCGGCGAGAACGGCCAACAGGTCCTCGCTCGTCATAGGTCCACCCTCTCCCACATCCCGAAGCATGTAAGTTGAGACTGACACATGACGGCACATCCCGTCAAAGGTAAGTCCGGTCATTCCGGGCCTCGTTGAGGATGACCCGCCCCACTGCCCGGCCGCCGGGCCGGGCACACCGGGACAGACGCGCGAAGGTCTTCCCCCGGGAGAGGGGCAGACCTGATGGCGCCGTTCGTCCGGTGGTGCCCCGGTCAGTTCCGGGGCCAGCCGCGGAACTGTCGCAGCCCGTAGAGGAGCGGCGGCAGGGCGTGCCTGTGGGTGATCAGGCGGGCCTCGCCGAAGACGGTGACGTGGTCGCCGATCTGGTGGGTCATGACCACGTTGCAGTCGGCGACGGTGTGCGCGTCGCGGGGCAGGTGCGGCCCGCCCGCGTCCGGTGCCTGCTCCCAAGGGACCATGCGGAACCGGTTCGGGTTGCCGGAAGCGAAGAGTTCGGCGGTGTCCCGCGCCTCTTCGTGCAGCAGGTTCACCGCGAAGGTGCCCCGCTCCAGGATCGTCTGCAGGGTGGGGCTGCCGTCGCGCAGGCAGACCAGCAGCGTCGGCGGTTCGAGCGAGACGCTGCTCACCGACGAGCACGTCATGCCCCACGGAGCCCCGTCGTGACCGGTGGAGGTGATCACGCTGACGCCGGTCGGGAAGCCGCTCATCATCGTGCGGAAGCCGTCGGGCGTCGCCTTGCCGGCCTCCGGTTCGATGTCTACGGTGCGATCGGTCATCGGACACTGCTTTCTGTCGCTACGGCAACCGCCTCGGACCCGAGGCGGGTCTCTCCGCGGTCTAGGAGGCCCAGGAGCGGCCCCGTCATGGCCGTGGTGGTCAGCGCCATCACGATCAGTGCGAGGACCATGGGCGCGGTCAGGATCCCGGAGCTCAGCCCGGCCTGGAGGACGATGAGTTCGGTGAGCCCCCGGGTGTTCATGAGCACGGCGATGGTGCGTGCCGTCTCCTTGGACTCGCCGCCCCAGCGCGCCCCCAGATAGCCGCCGAGTCCCTTGCCCAGACAGCCGAGCACGACGGCCGAGCCGATCAGCAGCCAGGAGGCGTCGGAGAACGAGCCGGTGAGCACGGTGACGCCGGTGACCACGAAGAACGCGGGCGCCAGCGCACCGCCCGCCCGGGAGACGGTGGCCACCACTCGCTCCCAGGGCGCGTCCTCGTCCTGCGGGATGGACAGCCCCACCAGGGCCGCGCCCAGGATGGCGGTCATCCCAAGGTGCTCCACGGTCAGGGCGACCGCCAGGGCAATCGAGCCGAGGAGCACTGCCACGGTCCGCGGCCGCCGCAGACAGGCGTTGCGGGCCACCTGGGTGCGCAGCCCGTAACGGACGGCCAGTGCACACACCGCGCCGAACGCGAGCGCCCGGACGGAGTGCAGCGAATCCGCCAGGCTCCCCTTGCCGAGGCTGACGGCGAGGGTGAGCAGCAGCCATCCCACCGCGTCGATGACGATGGCCGCGGCCAACGCCGCCCGTCCCGCAGCCGATTGGGACATCCCCCGGTCTGCCAGGATCCGGGCCATCACGGGTACCGCGGTGATGGACATCGACACCGCGACCATCAGGACGAAGGCAGGGAGCGGGGCGCTGCCGCGCGCCGCGGTGTCGTCGGTGAGCAGCACCAGGCCGGCCAGCAGCACGCCGGTCAGCAGCGGTGGCACCAGCGAGCCGGCTGCCACCCAGGCCGCGCCGCGGCGCGGCGGCCCGTCCCGGTGTGCCCCCAGCTTGTGGGCCAGGCCGACCAGGAACAGCACCAGACCGGCCTGGGAGACGAGCTTGAGCAGGTCGAACACGGAGTGCGGCAGGACCGTGTCGAAGACGTCCCGCCCGAGCAGGGCGATCACGGCCGGCCCGGAGAGCAGGCCGACCACGATCTCCCCGATGACCTCGGGCTGACGCAACATCCGGGCGATCCGCCGGCCCACCATGGCGATCAGCAGGATGACGGCGAGTGCGACCGTGACGTGGGCGAGGAGCGGCGCGACGCCCAGGGTGTGCCTTCCCAGCATGTCCATTCTCGGTACGCCGTCCGATCAGTGGTGCTGGGCGAAGTACTCGTACGCCGAGGGCAGGACCTCGGTCAGCCGCCGGGTCTTCTCGCGGATCTCCGCGAACTCCCGCTCGGCGGCCGACCCGTCGGACAGCGCCAGTGCCCGGGACGGCTTCAGGTCGATTCCGCCCATTCCGAGCAGAACGCACATGTACGAGTACGGGGGCAGCCCGTGGTAGTAGGGGAAGACCGATTCGGAGTCGGGGAGCTGGGTCTTCCACATCTCGATGCGCTCGGCGAGCGCGTCGGGAATCTTCCGGGTCTTGGTGTCGCGCCAGTACTGGTTGTCGGTCCGCTTCGCCGCGACGTAGTGCAGGACCAGGAACTCCCGCACACCGTCCATGACATTGGCGACGGACTTGTTGTAAAGGTCGCGGTGGGTGGGGTCCCAATCCTCGCCGGGGAAGTTCTTGGCGAGCTGCTCAATGGCGTGGTGGATGAAGAAGATTCCGGTGGACTCCAGCGGCTCCACGAAGCCACTGGAAAGGCCGATGGCCACGCAGTTCTTGACCCAGGAATTCTGACTGCGGCCGATCCGCATCCTGATGTGATTGGCCTCGACGTCCGCCGCGGCCGGACCGACGAACTCCCGCAGGGTCCGCTCGGCGTCCTCGGCGGAGAGGTAGTCCTTCGCGTAGACGTATCCGGTGCCGACCCGGCCCATCAGCGGAATCGTCCAGATCCAGCCGGCGTCCTGGGCGGTGGCGGTGGTGCACGGGCGGATGCCGCGCTGCTCCATGTCCATCGGGACCTGCAGGGCGACCGCGCTGTCGTTGGGCAGCGTGTCCGCGTAGGAGACGAAGGGCTCCTCAAGGGCCTTGTTCAGCAGCAGGCTGCGGAACCCGGTGCAGTCGATGAACAGGTCGCCGGTGAGCTCGCCGTGCTCGGCCGTGGTGACGCCGCTGATCCAGCCCCGGTCGTCCAGGCTGACCTGCTTGACGTCGTCGACGACGTGCTTGACGCCGCGCTCCACCGCGTACCCCGTCAGGTACTTGGCGAGCAGGGCGGCCTCGAAGTGGTAGGCGTAGGGGAACTGGGTCTTCCCCTGGTGCTCGGACATCGTCAGGCCCTTCATCTCGTCCGCGCCCTCGTCGAAGGGCTGGTCGATGAGGGTGCCGTCCAGCATGCGCGGGCTGCGCCCGGCGTCGATGACCGAGGCCATCACGAAGCAGTCCTTGTCGAACCGGTCGGTCGGCCCCTGCTGCAGCCACCAGTCGGTCAGCGGAAAGCCGTTGACCGACCGCATCTGCTCGAAGGGGTGGTAGAAGTAGTGGCCCTTCTCGCGCCAGTTCTCGAACCGCACGGCGAGCTTGTAGGTGGCGTTGCAGGCCGGCATCCAGTCCTTCTCCTTGAGTCCCAGGAACTCGAAGAAGTGGCGGATGTCGCTGAAGGTGGCCTCGCCGACACCGACCGTGCTGACGTTCCCCGACTCCACGAGGGTGACGTCTATGCGCGGCCCGAACGAGGCCTTGAGGTACGAGGCCGTCATCCAGCCCGCTGTACCGCCACCCACGATCACGACTTTGTTCAGCACTGGTGACTCCTATTTCGGTAGCTCCACGAGTTCCAGAATTCCGATGGCTCCGGCCCGTGGTGTGAAGCTCCCGGGGTGGCGCCACCATGAAGTGAGCCTAGGAGCCGGTCAAATGGCCGCCTAGATAATTAAGTGATGACCAAATATCGCTGGTGGAGGCGGTGATTGAGGAGGCGTCAGCACCATGTCAGCGGAAGCGAGGAGCATGAAATCGGGATTACTGGGTGGGAATCGCTCCGCCCTCCCACTGCAATGGAGTTATGGATGACAACGGAAAAACTTGTTCCGCCGTTCGCCGTGATCCCCGGCTCGCAGGTGCACAGCATTCTGACCGGCCGTGAGCGGCACACCATTGATCTGGTGGAGGCGGCCTACCGGGTGCACGGCGAGGGCGATACGGTCAACCCGCCGTCGTACTTCCTGCGCTTCCAGGACCGCCCGTCCTCCCGCATCATCGCGCTGCCCGCCTCCCTCGGCGGCGGCACGCGGGTCGACGGGCTGAAGTGGATCTCCAGCTTCCCGGAGAACGTGGCCGCGGGGATCCCCCGGGCCTCCGCGGTGCTGGTGCTCAACGACTACGACACCGGGTACCCGCTCGCCTGTCTGGAGAGCTCGATCATCAGCGCCGCCCGTACGGCGGCCTCCGCGGCGCTCGCCGCCGACCGGCTCTCCAGGACCCCGGGACGCACCCGGCCGAAGCGGGTCGGCTTCATCGGTACCGGGCTGATCGCCCGCCACATCCACACCTATCTCGCGGGGGCCGGCTGGTCCTTCGACGAGGTCGGTGTGCACGACCTGTCCGCCGAGTACGCGGGGGGCTTTCGCGCATATCTGGAGGGCTCCGGCGAGACCGGCCGGATCACCGTGCACGACACCGCCGAGGCGCTGATCCGCTCCTCGGACCTGGTGGTGTTCGCGACCGTCGCGGCGGCTCCGCACGTGCGCGAGCCCGGCTGGTTCGCGCACAACCCGGTGGTCTTGAACGTCTCGCTGCGCGACCTGGCGCCCGAGGTCCTGCTGGCCTCGGCGAACGTGCTCGACGACATCGAGCACTGCCTGAAGGCCGACACCTCGCCCCACCTGACCGAGAAGCTCACCGGCGGGCGGGAGTTCATCGACGGAACCCTGCACGAGGTGCTGGCCGGAAAGGTGGACGTCCCGGCGGACCGGCCCGTGGTGTTCTCGCCGTTCGGGCTCGGCGTCCTCGACCTCGCGGTCGGCAAGTTCGTCTACGACGAAGTGTTCGAGCGCGGCGAAGCCCATGTGATCGACGGCTTCTTCCACGAGGTGGACAGGTATGGGCGCGCAGGCGCGACCAGCAGTCGTTCCTGAGGCGAGGGGGCCGAAGTGCCGGTGATCTCCGTACCGGAGGACTTCCACGTGGAAGACCTCTATGTGGACCTGCGGTCCGTCCTTGGCGCTCCGCTCCACCTGAAGTGCGAAGGCTTCAATTTCGCCGGATCGATCAAGCTGAAGGCGGCGTCGGAGATGATCACCGACGCCGAGCGCACGGGGAGGCTCACCCGGGACTCGGTCATCGTCGAGTCCTCGTCGGGGAACCTCGGCGTCGCGCTGAGCATGATCGCGGCGAGCCGCGGCTACTCGTTCGTGTGCGTCACGGACACCCGTTGCAACCTGAACACCAGACGGTTGATGGAAGCGATGGGCGCCGAGGTGCACACCATCACCGAGCCCGACCCCGAGGCCGGGTTCCTCGGCGCCAGGCTCGACTACGTACGGCAGTTGTGCGCGTCGGACGGCCGCTACCTGTGGCTCAACCAGTACGCCAACCCGTGCAACTGGCGGGCCCATTACCGCACGACGGCCCCGGCCATCGCCGAGCGGTTCCCGGACCTCGACGTGCTGTTCGTCGGCGCGGGCACGACGGGGACGCTGATGGGCTGCGCCCGGTACTTCAAGGACTCGGGCCGTCCGGTCACCGTGGTGGCGGTCGACTCCGTCGGCTCGGTCACGTTCGGCGGACCGCCCTCGCCGCGGATGATCCCGGGCCTGGGGTCCGGGGTGCGACCAGCGCTGTTGGAGGCGTCGTTCGTGGACGACGTGGTGCACGTGCCGGAGGTCGACACGATTCGGGTCGCCCACCGACTGGCCGCCGGCGGCTTCCTCTTCGGCGGGTCCACCGGGACGGTCATCTCGGGTGCGCTCGGTTGGCTGGCCGAGCACCGGGACGGCGAGTCCCCCACGGCGGTGGCGATCTCGCCGGACCTCGGTGAGCGCTATCTCGATTCCCTCTACCAGAGCAACTGGGTGAGCGACATCTACGGAGCGCACGCGCTGGACGCCGACGCGGTCTGGGCGCGCTGACGACACGCCAGCCGGTCGCGGTCCGCACCGATCTTCCACAGCTCCCGTCAACTGCCGTGCAGGTGGCGGGGGTTGGCGCGTACCCGGACGCCGGCGGTCGCCGTTCCAGGCTTGACGGTCCACAACTCCATATGTAATTTTCTACTTACACCCGTTGGGTAGGAGTGACTATCGCTTAGGAGCTGGGTTCAGTGGAGAAACAGCCACTTACCGTGAAGGTGGCGAGCTGGAGTGCGCTGCACCCAGGGCGAGCCATCGTCGGATGGTTCGTCTTCGTCGCGCTGTGTCTCGCCCTCGGGGGCATGGTCGGCACGAACGAGGCGGGCGACAGGGACTACTGGGTGGGCGAGGCCGGCCGGGCCGAGTCCATCGCGGCGGACGGGAACCTCCAGCACAAGTCCGCCGAGCGCATCATGATCAGCAACCGGTCCGACACCCCGCCCGGCGCGGCGGCGACGGGCGCGGCGGCAGACGTCGTCGCCGGGATGAAGGCGTTGGCGCCGGTCCTCCACGTCGCCGACCCGGTGCGCTCGGAGAACGGCCGGACGCTCATGGTCGAAGTGACCCTGAAGGGTCCTCGGCTGGAGGCGCAGAAGCGCATCGAACCGCTGCAGAAGCTGACCGCCGAGGTGCAGAAGAAGCACCCGGACCTGCGCGTCGAGGAGACCGGTGACGCCTCGGTCGAGGTGGGGTTGGACAACCAGCGCGCCGACGACCTCGCGACCACCGAGACCATCACCTTCCCGATCACCCTGATCACCCTGGCGGTCGTGTTCGGATCGGTCATCATGGTCGGCGTGCCGCTGCTCCTCGCGGTCTCCTCGATCGGCGCCTCCATCGGCCTGTCCCAGCTGGTCTCGCACCTGCTGCCGGACGCGGGCGTCGGCAACAACGTCATCCTGCTGATCGGCATGGCGGTCGGCGTCGACTACACGCTCTTCTACCTCAAGCGGGAGCGGGAGGAGCGGGCCCGATCGGGCGGGCGGCTCAGCCCCGAGTCGCTGGTGGAGATCGCCGCCGCGACCTCCGGCCGGGCGATCGTGGTCTCCGGCCTCGCGGTGATCCTCTCCACCGCGACCCTCTTCCTCGCCGCCGACGTCATCTTCGCCTCGCTGGCCATCGGCACGATCGTGGTCGTCGCCGTCGCCGTCCTCAGCTCGATGACGGTGCTGCCCGCCCTGCTCGTCAAGATCGGCCAGCGCGCGGACCGCAAGGACGCCCGCGCCGCGGCGCGCGGCAAGCGCAGCCGGCGCAAGCCGGAGGAGACCGGCCGGCTGTGGACCGCGCTGCTGCGGCCCGCCAAGAACCACCCGGTGGCCACCCTCGTGGTGTCGGTGCTCCTGATGCTCGGCCTCGCCGCCCCCGTGCTGGGCATGCACCTGCGGGTGCTGAGCACGGCCACCCACTCCCGGTCGATCTCGGAGATGAGGGCCTACGACCGGCTCAACGAGGCCTTCCCCGACCTGCTGGCCGAGCACTGGGTCGCGGTGCGCAGCGACGCCGGGCACAAGGACCAGACGCGCACGGCGCTCAACGCCCTGGCCGAGCGGGCCAAGTCCGATCCGCTGTTCTCCACCAAGCAGCCCAAGCTGGAGACCACGGACGACGGTCTGATCAGCATGATGACCCTGTCCGTGCCCCACAAGCTCAACTCCGAGGCGGCCGCGGACTCGTTGCGGCACCTGCGCGAGGACTACCTCCCGGCCACCCTCGGGAAGGCGGACGGCGTCGAGTACGGGGTCAGCGGCCCCGTCGCCCAGGACGTCGACTACCTGGCCCACCAGAACGAGAAGCTGCCCGTGGTCATCGGCTTCCTGCTGCTGCTGACCTTCCTCATGATGGTGCTGGTCTTCCGCTCCGTGACCATCTCCCTGATCGGCGTGCTGCTCAACCTGCTGTCCGTCGCGGCGTCGTTCGGCCTGGTGGTCGTCTTCTTCCAGTGGGGCCTGGGCTCGACGCTCTTCGGCTTCGAGGAGAGTGCCACCAGCGGGATCGGCTCCCGGGTACCGCTGTTCCTCTTCGTGATCCTCTTCGGACTGTCGATGGACTACCAGGTCTTCGTGGTCAGCCGGATCAAGGAGGCGGCGATGAACGGAGTGCCCACCCGGCAGGCGGTGATCGACGGGATCGGCAAGTCCGCCAAGGTGGTCACCAGCGCGGCGGTCGTGATGGTGACGGTCTTCGCCAGCTTCATGTTCCTGCACCTGGCCGAGATGAAGCAGATCGGTTTCAGCCTCGCGGTGGCGGTCCTCCTTGACGCCTTCATCATCCGCGTCATGATCCTGCCATCGGTCATGATCCTGCTCGGGAACGCCAGTTGGTGGCCCTCCCGCACGATGCGGAGGGCGCAGCGGAACGCCGCGACCGCCCAGGCCGGCAGCGCACCGCCGGCCGTCCCGACGGCTCCCCTGCGCCACTAGCCGACGGGCCCCAGACGGACGCCGGACCGGAACCCCCGCCGGTCCGGTGTCCCAGAGACGGACGCCGGACCGGACCCCCGCCGGTCCGGCGTCCCGGTTCTCTGCGGGGCGGGCCCCGGCCCGCAGAGCCATACCATCCGTGAAGCCGGCGGCCGAACAAGTGATATTTCCCCGAACGCATGAATTTGTTCAAACATTGGTTTCGCCAGCTGCCGATAACGGGGGTTAATCGCTGTGGAAATCAAGGTTCTTGGTGCGCTCTCTCTGTCCTGTGGAGACCGGCAGTCCGCCGTGGCGTCGAAGCGCGCGAGCACCGTACTGACGCTTCTCGCCATGTCTCCCCAGGCCCCGGTCCCGTTCGACCAGCTCGTGGACGAGCTGTGGGCGGACCAGATGATGACCAATTCCCGCAACGCCCTGCAGGCCATCGTCAGCCGCCTGCGCAGGCTGCTGCAGTCGGTGACCGGGCACAAGGGTGACGGGATCGTCCGCACCGGCAGCAACGGGTACCTCCTGGACGCGGCGTCCGAGACCGTGGACGCGCACCGGTTCCTCGCGCTCGCTGAGGAGGGCGGCGACCTGGTCCCGCGCAATCCGGCCGAGGCCATCACGAAGCTGGAGCAGGCGCTCGCCCTGTGGCGCGGGCCCGCGCTGATGGACGCCCGGGAGGGCACCCGCTGCCGGATCCACGCGGTCCACCTGGAAGAACGCCGGATCACCGCGTTCGAGGACCTGACCGCGGCGAAGCTGGCGGTCGACGTGGAGCGGGTGTCGATGGCCGAACTGCGCCAGTTGGCGACCGAGCACTCCGAGCGGGAGCGGCTGAGCGAACTGCTGATGCTGGCGCTCTACCGCGACGGCCGACAGGCGGAGGCGCTGGAGGTGTTCCACGGCGCGCGCCGACGGCTCGCCAGTGATCTGGCTCTGGAGCCCGGCCCTGCCCTGCACTTCACCTACCAGGCGATCCTGAAGCAGGACGTGGTGTTCGGCCGGCAGCGGCGTACCCCGCTCTACTCGGGTCAGGCCTATTCCAGCCGGGCCTCCTGACACTTTCCTGGCTGTTCCCCCCCCGCACGCACCAGGCGCCTCCGGCGCCGGCCGCCCCGTGTGCTTCCCGCGCCACCGGGCCGGCGACCGCCGGGGCGACCCGCTGTGGCGTACCTCCGGCCCTGCCGGACATCCATTCACGTCCGGCCCGGCCGGATACCCATCAAGGAGGGCAAGGCCCGTGACGGCTAGGCAGAGCGGACCCGGAGACCGACCAGAGCGGCCGACGGTGTCCGATGGGGAAGCGCCGGCGTACTGGCGGAGCGTCCTGAACGGCAGCCGCTTCACTCCCGTGCCGAGGTGGTGCGCCGACGCACCGCCGCCGGAGGACCGGATAGCGGAGCGCCGAACCGTGCTTCCCGCCGGCAGGTCGGCGGCGCTGCGGGAGCTCGCCGGACGGGCCGCCGTCCCGTTGGAGACGCTCCTGCTCGCTGCCTGCGCCCGCGTGCTCGCCGCGGTCACCGGAGAGCCGGCGGTGGTCCTCGGATACCTGCCGCACAGCGCTCCGGGCATGCCCACGGAACCGCTGCCCGCTCCCGTACACGTCGGCGAGGGCACCTGGCAGGAGCTGCTCGGCGAGGCCGCCGTCGCGCAGACCGCCGCCGAACGGCACCGGGCCGTGCCGCTGGACCTGATCCGGGCCGAACTCGGCCGCATCGAGCCGCTGTTCGACACGGTCGCGGTGGCCGGCCGGGTGCCGGAGGCGGCCGACTTCGCCCCCGACACCGTCCTCGCGGTGGGCCTGGTGCGGCGGGACGACCGGCTGGAACTGGCGCTGAACTATCGCGTCCGGGCCCTCGACGCCGACGCGGCCGGCCGGATCGCCGGCTACCTGCTCTCGGCCCTGGAGGAGCTCGGCACCCGGCCGGAGACGGCACAGGAGCTGTGGAACCCGGTCTCCACGGCCGAGGCGACGTACCAGCTGGAGGGCCTGGCCGGCCCCCGGCGCACCCTGCCCGGCCGGCGCTTCCACGAACTCTTCGAGGAGCAGGCCCGGTCGCGCCCGGACGCCGTGGCCGCCGAGTTCGAGGACCGGTCGGTGACGTACCGGGAGCTGAACCGCCGCGCCAACCGGGTCGCCCGCGCGCTCCGCCGGCGTGGCCTGCGCGACGAGGACGTGGTGGCGGTCGTGACCGAGCGCGACCTGGAGTGGTTGACGGCCGTGCTCGCGGTCTTCAAGGCCGGCGGGGTCTACCTCCCCGTCGAGCCGCAGTTCCCGGCCGACCGGATCTCCGCCATGCTGACCCGCAGTGCGTGCCGCCAGGTGCTCACCCAGCGCGGGGTGAGCCCGGGCCTGGACGCCGCACTGACCGAGCCCGGCGAGGTCCGGGTGTGCCTGATCGCCGACGACCTCGCCGACCCGCCCACCGGAGCCGACCACGCGGACCGTGACGAGGACCTCCACCTCCCGGTGGCTGCCGACCAGCTTGCCTACATCTACTTCACCTCCGGTTCGACGGGGCAGCCCAAGGGTGCGATGTGCGAGCACGAGGGGTTCCTCAACCACCTGCTGGCCAAGATCGAGGACCTCGGCGTCGAGACCGGAACGGTGGTCGCGCAGACCGCGCCGCAGTGCTTCGACATCTCGCTCTGGCAGCTGGTCGGGGGCCTGGCCGTGGGGGGCCGCACGCTCATCGTCGGGCAGCGGGACGTCCTCGACGTCGCGCGCTTCGTGACACTGATCGCCGAGCGGGACGTGGAGGTGGCCCAACTCGTCCCCTCCTACCTGGAGGTGGTCCTCGACCACCTGCGCCGGCACCACCAGCCGCTGCCCCGGCTGCGCTGCGTCTCGGTGACCGGCGAGGCGCTCAAACGGGAGCTCGCGGAACGCTGGTTCGCCACCCTGCCGGAGGTCGTGCTGGTCAACGCCTACGGGCTGACCGAGACGTCGGACGACACCAACCACGAGGTGCTGCGCAGCGCCCCGGAGGGGGCCTCGGTGCCGCTCGGCCACCCGGTCCGCAACGTGCGGGTGGCGGTGGTCGACGAGCGGCTCAGGCCGGTGCCGCTGGGCGCGCCCGGGGAGCTGGTCTTCTCCGGGATCTGCGTCGGCCGCGGCTACGTCAACGACGAGGAGCGCACCCGGGCCGCCTACCTCCCCGATCCGCAGTGTCCCGGCGGACGGCGGTACCGCTCGGGCGACTTCGGGCGCTGGCTGCCCGACGGCAAGCTGGAGTTCCTCGGCCGCCGCGACGCGCAGGTCAAGATCCGGGGCTTCCGGATCGAGATCGGCGAGGTGGAGAACCAGTTGGCGCGGGTCGACGGGGTCCGCGACGCCGCCGTCGTGGTCCTGGGCGCGGACGGCGTGCGCCGGCTGGCCGCCTTCTACGCGGCGGCGGAGCCGATCCCGGACGCGGAGTTGCGCGCGGCCCTCGGCTGCTCGCTGCCCGAGTACATGCTGCCGGGCCGGTTCCACTGGCTGGAGGCGCTGCCGCTGACGCCGAACGGCAAGATCGACCGCAAGCTGCTCGTCCAGCGGGCGGAGACCGGCCCGGAGGCCGGGGACGCGGCACCCGACGCCGCGGCGGAGTCGCCGCGCACGCCCACCGAGCACCGCCTCGCCGCACTGTGGGCCAAGGCGCTGAAGGTTCCCGTCGAGAACATCGGGCGTGCGACGCACTTCTTCGACGCCGGCGGCAGCTCCATCGCCCTGCTGCGGGTGGTGATCGCCCTGGACACCACGGTGACCGCGGAGGAGCTGGCCAAGACCCCGGTGCTCAGCGAGGCCGCGGACCTGCTCGATCTCAAGTCGCACCAGGCGGCCTGACCCCACGTTCGGAGCCCGGCGCTCCGAGCCCGGCCGCGCCGCCCCCGCGGCCGGGCCGACCTTCTCAGGAGGCAGCGGAATGACGACCGTCAACGACCCGGAGGCCGCGGAGGCCGTTCCGGACGGATGGCACCTCAGGCTCGACGAGGGGCGCATCCCGGTGCTCCGGCTGCCGGACTCCGGAGGGCCGGCCGTCGCGGACCTGCCGGGGGCGGAGATCCGGGCCCTGGTCGCCCGGCACGGCGCGGTCCTGGTCCGCGGCCTGGGCCTGGCGTCGCCGGCCGATCTGGCGTCCGCGGCACGGGCGTTGGGCGTGGCCGGCATGGCCGAGCGGGAGGGCTTCACCAGTCGACTGGCCTACCCCGACCACGTCTACTCCGCTTCGGACTGGCCGGCCGAAGACCAACTCTGCATGCACCACGAGCAGAGCTACGCCGCCGTGGTGGCGTCGGTCGCCCTGTTCGGGTGCCTGGTCGCGCCGGAGCGCGGCGGCATCGCCGAGGTGGCCGACGGGCAGCGCGTCCTGGAACTCCTGCCGGACGCCCTGCGCGAGCGCTTCGTGCGGGACGGCTGGGAACTGGCCCGCAGCTACCTCCAGTTCGGCTTCACCTGGGCCGAGGCATTCGGCACCGACGACCGGGAACGCGTTGCGGACTACTGCGCCCGCAACGCCGTCGACTGCACCTGGACCGAGGACGGCGGCCTGCGCACCCGCCAGCGCCGCCCGGCGGTGCTGCGCCACCCGGTGACCGGCCGGCAGGTCTGGTTCAACCAGGCCGCGTTCCTGCACGAGTCGTCCCTCGACCCGGTCATCCGGGAGCACCTGGAGGAGCTCTACGGGGTCGAGGGGCTGCCCTTCCGGACGATGTACGGAGACGGTGCGGCCATCCCCACCGACGTGGTCGACACCATCAACGAGGCCTACGGGACCGCCGGCCTGAGCGAACCCTGGCAGGACGGCGACCTGTTGGTGCTGGACAACCTGCGGATGGCGCACGGCAGGGGCCCCTACGAGGGGGACCGGCAGATGGTGGCGCTGTTCGGCGATCCGGTCCGGTTGGCCGGAGACCCGACCGGCTGACCTCCCGCGCCCGACGCGCGCGGACCGGTGCGAGGTCCGTGACGGAGGGTGCGCGTGCGTGATCTCGTGCGCTACTCGCGTGATCCCGTGCAAGACATCGGAACACGCGAGTCCGGAACCGTCGTGCGGAAATGTCCGCGCGACGGTTCCGGCGTTCCGGGGCCGCCCGCCCGGCGGACCGCCGCGGTCCCGGGCGGGCGGCCCGTGCCGGGCGAACGATCACATCCGCCCGCCGCGCGGTGTTCACGACCGTGAACGTGCTGCCGTGCGGGCGGCGTCCGCCCGGTGGCGTCGGGGGCACGGCGGCGTTGCCCGGGTGATCGGAACCGGTTAGCCGGTATGCAGGACTCCGTTTTCTTTGGTTGTCGTTCCCTTGTGTGCGAATTAAATCCCGCTGAAACGCATGCTAGGGCGTGGAATCGGATTTCGGGACTCCGGATATCCGGTTCTCACTTGTGGTTCGATATCCCTCGATGGTGTCGAACTGAGGTGAAAGATCGGAGGCTTGGAGTCATGACGCACAGGATCGACAAAACCCTGGGTGTCCCATGGGGACCTCTCGGTGACATGGCGGTTGCGATGCCCGTCGAGGCGTGGGGCGCGGGTCGGCACCCCGGGGCCGGCCACGAGTGACGGCTCCGAGGGGGAACGGTTCCGTGGAGATCGCGCTCCGCGCGGCGGCCGGGTGCCGCGGCTGCCCGCGGACGGTGGCCGTCCGGTCCGGCGGCGAGCAGGGAGGTGCCGCCCGGCCGGGGCGCGAACCGTCACGGGGCGTTGCCGCGCAGGGGCGACGCCGCGAGGCGGGGTGATCCCCTGCCCGCGGCGGGGGACGGGACGCCGGGAGATCTGCCGGGTCCGGCTTTCCGGCGACCACTGTTCGCGCGGCCGCGGGCGTTGCTGCCATCGACTCATATCGACTGAATCGCAGGGTTGCAAGGAATATGGATCTGAAACTGAGACACGCTCGAATCGTGTGGACAATTGCTGAAGTCGGCAGCATTTCCAAGGCGGCAAGCTGGCTGAATATTCCGCAGCCCAGCCTCACCACTCAATTACGCAGGATCGAGAAGATGCTCGGCGGGGAACTCTTCGTCCGGTCGAGGTCGGGCATCGTGCCGACCTCGCTGGGCAAGCGCCTGATCCCCCTGATGGCCCGTCTCGTCCAGCAGGCGGACGAGGTGACGAGCGAGGCGGCCGCGAGCAGCGGGCGCACCCTGCGCTTCGGCAACACCGAGTGGACGCCGCCCACCCTGCTGGGGGCGATCCAGGCCTCGATGTCGGGCGTGGACGTGGAGACCGAGACGCTCGCGCCGGCGGCCGCCGCGGACGCGGTGCGCGGCGGGGCGCTCACCGTCGCCATGATCCCTTGCGCGTCGACGGCCACGCCGGACCAAGTCCGCCACCCCGACCTGGGCACCACGGTCATCCTCCGGGAACCGATCTGGCTAGCGGTGTCGCGGGCGCACCCGCTGGCCGACCTCACCTCCGTGGACGGCGCCCGCCTCGCGGCGCTCAACTGGATCCGCTACTCGCGGGACCACTGGTTCCACGAGGTCGAGGAGGAGCTGCTGGCCCAGCTGGGCCAGCATGAGGCCGGTGGCTCGCACTACGTCCACGGGCACCACGAGGCGATGAACTGGGTAAGGGACACCAACGCCGCCGCCCTGACGCCGCCCACCGGTGCCACCCGCGATGTACGGCTGGTACCGATCCGGGACTCGCGGGACATCGAGCTGCGGCTGGTGTGGCTCCGGGGCGCGGTCACCAGGGAAACCCTGCGGCGGCTGGTGGAGACGGTGCGGCGCTACTACTGCGGGTACGCCCGCACCATCTCCGGGTACTGGCCCTGGATCGTGGAACACCCCGACGACTTCCCGGAATTGCGCCGGTTCCTCCCGCTGCCGACGCCCTCGGGCTGAGGAACTGTCAGCTCGCTGTCAGGGCCGTGCGCCAGCATCGCCGTATGACTACAGCGAAGCAGGTGGACGCCGACAGCCGCGCCACGATCAAGGGAATCATCTGCGACATCCTGGAGATTGACCCGGATGAGATGACCGACACCAGTCGCTTCAAGGAGGACCACGAGGCCGACTCGATGGGAGCCATCGAGATCCTCTCGCAGCTGGAGCGCGCCTTCGGGATCGACATCGACCAGGCCGATCTGGCCCGGATGGTCAATCTGGACGGCGTCGCCACCGTCGTCGGCGAAGCCATGACGGCCAAGGCGGCCCAGTAGGTATCGGCCCCGGACGACTGGAGCACAGGGTGTACGACAGCGACCACGGGCCGCGTCGCGTGGTGATCACCGGGCTCGGCGTGGTCACCAGCATCGGGCTCGGCGTCACGGCCTTCCTCGACGGACTGCGGTCCGGGCGCAGCGGGGTCAAGCCGATCACGGCCTTCGACACAACGGGTTTCGCGCACGCCAACGGATGCGAGGTGTCCGACTTCGACCCGGTGGACTGGATCCACCGGGTCGACCCCGCCGAGCTCGGCCGGGCCTCCCAGTTCTCGGTCGCCGCGGCCAAGATGGCGGTCGAGGACGCGGGCATGGACCCGGCGGAGCTCAGGCGGCGTTCGGCTCTGGTCTCTGTCGGCACCACCGACGCGGAATCCCGTGACCTCGACACGCTCATCGGTGTCCAACTGGACGACGGACCGGAGAACCTGCCGCCCGTCGTGGCGCGGCGGGCGCAGGCCGGCCGGCTGTCCAGCGGCATCGTCCGCGAACTGGGCCTGACCGACGTCGAGGCCCTGACCATCCCCACCGCCTGCGCCGCGGGCAACTACGCCATCGGCAGCGGCTACGACGCGATCCGTGAGGGGGACGTCGACGTCGCGCTGTGCGGCGGCGCGGACGCCGTGTGCCGGAAGACCTTCACCGGCTTCTACCGTCTCGGCACGATCGCCCCCGAGGTCTGCCAGCCCTTCGACAAGGACCGCAAGGGGATCCTGACCGGCGAGGGCGCCGGGATACTGCTGATGGAGAGTCTGGAGTCCGCCCGGGCCCGCGGCGCCCGGATCTACGCCGAGGTCCTCGGCTACGGGCTCAACTGCGACGCGCACCACCCGGTCGCGCCCGACCAGGACAGCCTGGCCCGCTGCATGGAGGTCGCGCACCGCAACGCCGGGGTGAAGCCGGAGGACATCGACTTCATCTCAGCGCACGGCACCGGCACCCGGGCCAACGACGTCACCGAGGCCGGCGCGATCCGCCAGGTCTTCGACGTGCCACCACCCACGATCTCCATCAAGTCCATGATCGGCCACTCGATGGGCGCCGCGAGCGCGCTCGCCTCGGCGGCCTGTGCGCTGGCCCTGACCGAGGGCTTCGTCCCGCCCACCATCAACCACCGCGAGACCGACCCGGAGTGCGGCCTGGACTGCGTGCCCAACGAGGCGCGGGCCACCGAACTGAACGTGGTCCAGAACAACGCGCTCGCCTTCGCGGGCAACAACGCCGTGCTCATCCTCGGCCGGTACCAGGAGGCTGCGTGATGTCCGAACTGGTCCTCTCCGCCTGGTCGGTGGTCTCCGGCTACGGCGTGGGCAGCGCCCCCTTCAGCGCGGGGATCGGCGCCGGGCGCAGCGCCGTCGGCGAGCTGGACCGCGAGGCATGGCCCGGCCCCTTCGACCGGTGCGGCCTGGTGCCCGACTTCACCGCGCGGGAGTACGTGGGCAAGAAGGGCACCCGGACCATGGACCGGGTCACGGCGATCGCCGTGACCGCGGTCGGCCGGCTCCTCGCGTCCTGCGGCGACGAACTGACCGCGCACCCCGAGCAGGTGGGCCTGGTCCTCGGCACCGGCTCCGGCAGCGTCCAGAGCATCATGGACTTCACCCGGGACGCCCTGACCAGCGAGCGCCCGTACCACGTCGACCCGGCCCGCTTCCCGAACACCGTGATGAACCGGGCCGCCGGGCAGAGCGCCATCTGGTACGGCATCAAGGGCCCCAACACCACGGTCGCGGGCGGCTGGTTGACCGGCCTGCTCGCCCTGAGCTACGCGGTGCGGCTGCACCGCGGCGGCCACTGCGCCCGTGTGCTGTGCGGCGCGGCCGAGGAGTACTCCACCCAGCGTGCCTGGCTGGAGTGGCACGGCCGCGGCACCGAGGAGCGGTCCACGCCCCTGGGCGAGGGCGGCGCCGTCTTCCTGATGGAGACCGCCGCCGACGCCCGCGCCGCGGGACGGGCGCCGCTGGCCCGGATTCTGGCCACCCGCTTCGGGGCGTTCGCCGAACGGAGCGACGCACAGCGGGCGTTGGCCGACTGCGTGCGCGGCGCGCTCGACCGGGCCGGGGTGGCGCCCGGGAACGTCCGTCTGGTGGCGCCGCTGGGCGCCGACGGGAAGCTCGCCGCCCTGGAGGAGGACGGCATCACCGACGCACTCGGCGCCGCGCGGCCGGAGCGCATCCGCTGTCGGCCGCTGCTCGGCGACACCTCCGCCGCCTCCACCAGCCTGCAGCTGGCCGCGGTGCTCGGCACCGCGGGCGGGTCCGGGCTCGGCCCCGGCGAGGCGGCGCTCGTCACGGGCATCGACCGGGACGGAACGGTCGGCTGCGCGGTGCTCGGCGGCGCCGCCCGCGACTGAGCGAGACCGCGGCCGAGGGGGTACGGCACGGCCGTGCCCCGGTCAGCCGTGCCCCTGTGACCCCGTACGCCTCGTAAGCCGTACCCCGGTGAGTCGTCCCCATGGAGAGGAAACACGCATGTCCGCAACCGAACCACGTGTCGCGCTGGTCACCGGAGGCTCCCGGGGCATCGGCCGCCACGTGGTGACCCGGCTTGCCGAGGAGGGCTACGACGTGGCCTTCTGCTACCAGTCCAACCAGGAGGCCGCCGAGGCCGTGGCCAAGGAGGCCACCGCCGCCGGGGCCCGGGTGTACGCGGCGCGGGTCGACGTGTCCGGCCACGCCGACGTACGCGGCTTCGTCCGCGACAGCGAGAAGGCGCTCGGTCCGCTGCACACCGTCGTCTCCTGCGCGGGCATCGTGCGCGACAACCCGCTGGTGATGCTGTCGGAGGCCGACTGGGACGCCGTGCTGCGGGTCAACCTCGACGGCACCTACCACCTCTGCAAGGCGGCGGTCTTCTCGATGATGAAGCGCCGGACCGGCTCGGTGATCACCATGTCCTCGGTCGCGGGCGTCTACGGGAACGCCACGCAGACCAACTACTCGGCGACCAAGGCCGGGATCATCGGCTTCACCAAGGCGCTGGCCAAGGAGTCCGGGCGCTACGGCATCCGCGCCAACGCCGTCGCGCCGGGCTTCATCTCCACCGACATGCTCTCCGAGCTCAGCGAAGAGCACACCACGGCGATGACGCAGCGGATCCCGCTCGGCCGCTTCGGCCGCCCCGAGGAAGTCGCCGACCTGGTGTCCTTCCTGGCGTCCGACCGCGCCTCGTACATCACCGGCCAGGTCTTCGGCATCGACGGCGGCCTCGTCGTCTGACGCCCCACCGCCCGACCGCCCCCGAAGAGACAGGAGGGAGACCCGATGTCCCCCGCCGGCAAGAACAAGACACCGCGCTGCTACTTCAGCCTGCGCAGCCCCTACTCCTGGCTCGCCTACCGCGAGCTGACGAGCGCGCACCAGGACCTCGTCGACCGGCTGGAATGGCTCCCGTTCTTCGAGCCCGACCCGGAGAGCGCCCGCGGGCTCGACGAGCGGGGCGGCAGGTTCCCCTACTCCGAGATGTCGCGCGAGAAGAACCGGTACGTCCTGCAGGATGTCGGCCGTCTCACCAAGGCCAGGGGCCTGGAGGTGAAGTGGCCGGTCGACCGGAACCCGGTGTGGGAGGTCCCGCACCTGGGCTACCTGGTCGCCCGCGACCAGGGCCTCGGGCACGCCTACATCGCGGCGGTGTACCGGGCCAGGTTCGGCGAGGGCCGCAACATCTGCGACCGCGCCACCATCGCCGACATCGGCACCGAACTCGGCATCGACCGGGCGCTGATCGCCGACGCGAGCGACGACCCGGAGCGGCGCGCCGAGGGCGTCCGCGTCCTGCTGGACGTCTGCAAGGACGGTGTGTTCGGCGTGCCCTTCTTCGTGCACGGCTTCACCCGCTTCTGGGGGCTCGACCGGCTCGACGACTTCGTCGAGCACCTACGGTCCCGGACGGCCCCGGCGCCCGCCCTCCCGGAGCCCGCCGCCGCGGTGGCCCTCGGCCGGTCGGTCGAGGACGCGCACGCGGGCGGCTGCGGCTGACCGCCCGGGCTGCGGCGGCGACGGCGCGCGGCGCGCGGGGCACGGCCCCATCCACACACGGCAGGCACACAACACGCCAGGACTGACCGTCAGTTGGCGGTCAGCCCACTGTCAGCGGGCTCCCGGATGATTCGGCGGTGTGCACCAGGTGACCTTCGCTAGGGGATTGCTATGACTCATGTTCGGACGGGCGGCCTGCCCCTCACCGCCGGCCAGAAGGACATCTGGTTCGACGAGAAGCTCTCGGGCGGAGGGGCGACGTACAACACCGCCATCTACTGGGACATCCGCGGGCCGCTGGACCAGGACCTGTTCCGGGCCGCGCTGGCCCGCCTGGTGGCGGAGTCGGACTGCCTGCGCGCGCGGTTCACCGAGGTGGACGGCGAGCCCTGGCAGTTCATCGAGCCGTCCGTCGACCTGCCGCTGACCGTCACCGACGTCAGCGGCGCCGCGGACCCGGCCGCCGCGGCGCGCGCCGCCATCCAGGAGGACCTGCGGGTTCCCCTGTCGCTGACCGCCGACCCGCACGTGCCGCTCTTCAGGCTGAGCGTCTTCACCCTCGCCATGGACCGCACCTTCTTCTGCCTGCTCAACCACCACCTGGTCTCGGACGGCTTCAGCTACGTCATCTACTGGCAGCGGCTCTCCGCGATCTACCAGGCGATGCTCGCCGGCACCTCCCTGGACGAGGGACGCTTCCCGCCGCTCCGCGAGCTGATCGAGGCCGAGGCGGCCTACGCGGAGTCGCCGCGCTGTGACCGCGACCGCGCCTACTGGGAGGAACAGCTCGCCGACCGGCCCGAGCCGATCAGTCTCGCCACCCGGGACGCGGAGCCGGCGCAGACCTTCCTGCGCGAGGAGACCGTGCTGCCGGAGGCGATCGCGGAGCGGCTGCGCGCGGTGGCCTGGGAGGCCCGGGCGACCTGGCAGACCGTGCTGGTCGCGGCGCTCGGCTCGTACACCGGGCGGCTGGCCGGCACCGACGACGTGCTGCTGTCCCTGCCCGCCACCGGACGGGTGGGCGGCACCATGCAGGACATCCCCGGCATGGTGGTCAACTACGTGCCGCTGCGGCTCGCCCTGCGGCCCGGGATGACCCGCGGCGACCTGCTCACCGCGGCGTACCGGGCACTGTCCAAGGGGCTCAAGCACCAGCGGTACCGCGTGAGCCGGATCCGCCGCGCGATGGGGCTGCCGAGCGACGACCGCAGGCCGTTCGGCCCGTTCCTCAACATGATGCCGCAGGTCGAGGAGCTGAGCATCGGCCCCTGCTCCGCGACCATCTACAGCCCCTCCACCGGCCTGGTCGACGACCTGGAGTTCACCGTCGCCGACAAGGGCGACAACGGCATCGGCGTCGACCTCAGCGGCAACGAGGCCCGCTACACCCCCGACGACGTGCGCGGCCACCTGGCCCGGTTCGTCGGCTACCTCGACCGTTTCCTCACCGCGGACGCCGACACCCCGCTGAGCGCCCTCGGCCTCCTCTCGCCCGGCGAGGCCGAGGAGTTGACCGCCGCGCTGACCGGCCCGGTGTCCCAGGAGCCCTACCGGGGCGTCGTCGAACGGATCCGGGCGCACGCCGCCGAGCGGCCGGACGCCGTCGCGATCACCGACGACGGCGGCAGCCTCAGCTACGCCGAGCTCGTCGGCCGGGCCAGCGCCGCCTCCCGGCGGGTGTCCGTCGACGGTCCGGTGGCCGTACTGACGGAACCCGGAAGGGACTTCGTCACCGCGGAGCTCGCCGCGCTCGGCGCCGGAGGGGCCTTCCTGCCGCTCGACCCGCGCGCGCCGCTGAACCGGCTCAGCTCGCTCCTGGTGGACAGCGGCGCGGTTCAGGTGCTCACCGACATCACGCACCGCGCCCTCGCCGAGCGGGTGGCGGCCGACCGCGGGCTCCCCGTGCACGTCCTGGACGGCGCGTTCGACGACGCCACCGACCTGGCGCCGGTCGACGGCGGGCCCCTCGACCTGGCGTACGTGATCTACACCTCGGGCTCCACCGGCAAGCCCAAGGGCGCGATGGTGCAGCGCGGCGGCATGGTCAATCACCTGCTCGCCAAGGTCGAGGAGCTCTCCCTGGACCGCTCCGACGCGCTCGTCCACAACGCGCCCGTCACCTTCGACGTCTCCGTCTGGCAGTCGCTCACCACGCTGCTGGTCGGCGGTCGGGTCCGGGCGGTCTCCCGCGCGGACGCCGCCGATCCCGGGGCGCTGTTCGGCGCCATCGCGGCCGAGGGCCTCACCGTGCTCGAGGTGGTGCCCTCGCTGCTGCGCGCGA
Organism: Streptomyces sp. NPDC001219; assembly: GCF_053597915.1. Lineage (NCBI taxonomy): Bacteria > Bacillati > Actinomycetota > Actinomycetes > Kitasatosporales > Streptomycetaceae > Streptomyces > Streptomyces sp. NPDC001219. Next base: position 59,829 of record NZ_JBSFJF010000031.1, read on the forward strand.
CGCTGGACGTGTGGGACACCGCGGGCGGTGCCCCCGGCCTCCCCGCGCTGCGCTGGATGATCTCCAACGGCGAGGCGCTGCCGACCGAGCTGTGCGCCCGCTGGTTCGCGCGCTACCCGGACGTCCCGGTGGCGAATGTCTACGGCCCCACCGAGTGCTCGGATGACGTCACCCACGGCTACGCGCGTGCGGCGGCCGGGATGTCCGGCGCCTCCATGCCGATCGGCCGTCCGCTGCGCGACACCCGCCTGCACGTCCTCGGTGACGACCTGCGGCCGGTGCCGCGCGGCGTGCCCGGCGAGCTGTACATCGCCGGCGCGGGCGTCGGCCGCGGATACCTCGGCGACCCGGCCCGCACCGCCGGCACCTTCGTGCCCGACCCCTTCGCGAACGGCGGCTCCCGGATGTACCGCACCGGCGACCAGGTGGTGCTGCTCGCCGACGGACAGCTCGTCTTCACCGGCCGCCGCGACCACCAGGTCAAGATCCGCGGCCAGCGCATCGAGCTGGGCGAGGTCGAGTCCGTGCTGCGCAACCTGCCCGGAGTGGCGGACGCGGTGGCCGCCGCGGTCGCCGACCCGGCCGGCCACCAGCGCCTGATCGGCTACGTGGTGCCCGAGGACGGCGCCGCCGGCACCGGCGCGCTGCGCGAGCGGCTGGCCGCCGTGCTGCCCGACCACATGGTGCCCGCGATGCTGCTGACCCTGGAGCGGATGCCGCTCACCCCGCACGGCAAGGTCGACCGCAAGGCGCTGCCCGCCCCCGAGTTCGCGGTCGCGGCCACCGGCCGGACGGCGGGGACGCCGCAGGAGGAGATCCTGTGCGCGGTGCTCGCCGAGGTCCTCGGCGTGCCCGGCATCGGCGTCGACGACAACTTCTTCGCCCTCGGCGGCGACAGCATCAGCGCCATCCAGGTGGTCGGCCGGGCCCGCCGGGCCGGACTCGTCATCACCTCGCGGGACGTATTCCAGCACCGCACCCCGGCCGCGATCGCCGCTGTTGCGCTGCGCGCGGACCGTGCCGCGGAGGAGGGCGTGGCGGACGGCGTCGGCGAGCTGGAGCTGACCCCGATCGTGGACCAGTTGCGCGCCGAACTCGCCGGACTGCCCACCGCCACCCGCGAGTTCGCCCAGTACGTGACGGTCGCGCTGCCCGCGGGCGCGGGCACCGACACCGCCCGCCTGGAGCGCGCGCTGCAGGCCGTCCTCGACCGGCACGACGCGCTGCGCACCAAGCTCACCGCCCCGGTGCCGGGGCTGTGGTCCCTGGAGACGCTGCCGCAGGGCGCGGTGTCCGCCGCCGACGTGCTCAGCACGGCCGGCGCCGGCACCGGCCGGGACACGTCGTTCGAGGAGCGGCTCGCGGCGGCCCGCGCCCGGCTCCGCCCCGAGGACGGCCTGCTGGTCCAAGCGGCGCTCCTGGGCGGCGGTGACGACGCCGCGGCCCGGCTGCTGCTGGTGATCCACCACCTGGCCGTGGACGGCGTCTCCTGGCGGATCCTGCTGCCCGACCTCCGGGCCGCCTGGCACGGCGCGACCCTGGACCCGGTCGGCACCTCCTACCGGCGCTGGGCGAAGACGCTGTCCGAGCAGGCCCGCACCACCCGCCGCACCGCCGAACTCCCGCTGTGGACCGGGATACTGGGCGGCGGCACCGTCGAACTCGCCGACCGCGCCCTCGATCCGGCCAGGGACGTGCACGGCAGCGCGGGCCGGCTGCGGCTCGAACTGCCCGCCGCGCAGACCGCCGCGGTCCTCGGCCGGGTGCCCGCCGCCTTCCACGCCGAGGTCAACGAGGTGCTGCTGACCGGCTTCGGGCTGGCCCTCGCGCACCGCGGTACGGGCTCGCGCGCGCTGGTCGAGCTGGAGGGCCACGGCCGCGAGCAGATCGCCGACGGCCTCGACCTGTCCCGTACCGTCGGCTGGTTCACCAGCGTCTTCCCCGTCGGCCTCGACATCGGCGACCCGGACTGGGCCGAGGTGTGGAACGGCGGCGCGTCCTGCGGCGCCGCGCTCAAGAACGTCAAGGAGAGCCTGCGGGCCCTTCCTGACCACGGACTCGGCCACGGCCTGCTGCGCCACCTCAACCCGCAGACCGCCGCCGTGCTCGCCCGCGACGCCGCTCCCCGGATCGGCTTCAACTACCTGGGCCGGTTCGCCACCGGCACCGGCGGCGACTGGGCCATGGAGACCGGCGGCTCCGGCCTCACCGCCGCCCCGGAGACCCCGCTGCGGCACGCGCTGGAACTGGTCGCGATGACCGAGGACCGCGCGGAGGGCCCCGTGCTGGTCGCCGACTGGACCTGGGCGGGCGAGCTGCTCGCCGAGGACGACGTCCGGCGGCTGGCCGAGGACTGGTTCCGGGCGCTCCGGGCGCTGGCCGCGCACGCCGAACGGCCCGAGGCGGGCGGCCGTACGCCCTCCGACTTCCCGCTGGTGACCCTCACCCAGGCGGAGATCGAGGCGTACGAGCGGGACGTCCCGGGGCTCGACGACATCCTGCCGCTCTCCCCGCTCCAGCGCGGTCTGCTCTTCCAGGCGGAGTTCGACCGGCAGGGCATGGACGCGTACACGCTCCAGGTCACCATGGACGTGGCCGGTCCGCTGGACCGCGCACGGCTGCGCGCCGCCGCGGCGGCGCTGCTCGCCCGCAACCCGAGCCTGCGCGCCTGCTTCCGCGAGCGCGACGCGGGCGACCCGGTCCAGCTGGTCTCCTCGGCCGTGGAACCGGCCTGGACCGAGGTGGACCTGACCGGGTTCGAAGGGGACGACGTCGACGCCGAGGTGCGGCGGCGCACCGAGGAGGAGTGGCTCGACCGCTTCGACGTCACCCGGGCGCCGCTGACCCGGTTCACCGTCTACCGGATCGCCGACGACCGGCACCGCGTGGTGTGGACCGCGCACCACATGCTGGTGGACGGCTGGTCGCTGTCCGCGGTCCTCGCCGAGGAACTGGTCACGCTGTGGGCCAACGGCGCGGACGGCTCGGCGCTGCCGCCGGTCGTCCCCCTCAGCGGCTACCTGGAGTGGTCCGCCGCCCAGGACAAGCCGGCCGCGCGGGAGGCCTGGCAGAAGGAGCTGGCCGGGATCGACGAGCCCACCCGGCTGGGCCCGGCCGACCGGCCGCGCGCCTCGGTGCTGCCCGGGTCCGTGCACCGGGAGCTGCCCGAGGAGCTGACCGCGGCGGTGACGTCCTGGGCGACCTCCCGCGGCCTGACGATGAGCACGGTCATGCAGGGCTGCTGGGCGGTCGCGCTCGGTCGGCTCACCGGCCGGCAGGACGTGACGTTCGGCGCGGTGGTCTCCGGGCGGACCGAAGAGGTGCCCGGCATCGAGCGGACGGTCGGCTCGTTCCTCAGCACGCTGCCGGTCCGCGTGGGGCTGGACCCCTCGCTGGCCTTCGCGGCGATGCTGGCCGCGCTCCAGGACCGCCAGCTGGACCTGGAGCCCCACCACCACCTGGGCCTCGCCGAGGTGCAGCAGGGCGCCGGCATCGGCGAACTCTTCGACACCGTGGTGTCCTTCCACAACTACCCGACCGGCGTGCTGGACCGCATCGGCGAGCACGTCCCCGGCCTGAGCATGCTCGACTGGGAGGCCCGGGTCATCGCCGAGTACCCCTTCGCGCTCAACGTGTTCCCGGGCGACCGGACGCACCTGGAGGCCCAGTACCGGCCGGACATCTTCACCCCGGACGAGGTCGAGGGCATCCTGCGGCGCTTCGTGCGCGTACTGGAACAGCTGGCCGCCACGCCGGACGCGCTGCTCGGCGGGCTCGACGCGCTCGACGACGACGAGCGCAGCCAGCTGGCCGACGACTGGTCCGGCACCGGCCGTGTGCGGGCCTCGTCCGGCGCGCTGACCACCGAGGTCTTCGAGGCGCACGCCGCGCGCACGCCGGACAAGACGGCCGTCGTCCTCGGGACCGAGGAGGTGCCGTACGCCGAACTCAACGCCCGCGCGAACCGGTTGGCCAGACTGCTCGTCGAGCGCGGCATCGGCCCCGAGCAGACCGTCGCGCTGATGCTGCCCCGCACCCCCGACGTGGTGGTCGCGGTGCTCGCGGTGCTCAAGTCCGGCGCCGCCTACCTGCCGGTGGACTCCGGCTACCCCGCCGACCGCGTCACCTACATGCTGGCGGACGCCCGTCCCGCGGTGCTGCTCACCGACGAGGCCACCCACGAGCGCCTCGCCGGCCTGCCCGGCCTGCCGACCGGGGCGCTCGTCCTGGACGCGCCCGACACCGCACGGCGGCTCGCCGCGCTGCCCGACACCGACCTCGCCGACGCCGACCGGACCGGCCCGCCGCGGCCGGAGAACGCGGCATACATGATCTACACCTCCGGCTCCACCGGCCGGCCCAAGGGCGTCGTGGTGGCCCACACCGGGCTGCTGTCGATGGTCGACAGCCTCGTCGAACGCTTCGGCCTCGACGAGGGCACCCGGGTGCTGCAGTTCGCCTCCATCAGCTTCGACGCCTCCGTCTGGGAGATCATGCTGGCGCTGCTCAACGGCGGCACGCTGGTCATCGCCGACGAGGAGTGCCGGGCGCCGGGCGCGCCGCTGGTCGACCTGATCAACGACGCCCGGGTCAATCTCGCCGGACTGCCGCCCGTCGTGGTCGGCGGCCTGCCGGAGGGGAGCACGCTCCCCGCCGACCTGCGGCTCGCGGTGGCCGGCGAGGCGGTCCCGGCGAGCGTCGTCGAGCGCTGGTCCGACCAGGTCAGGCTCTACAACGGCTACGGCCCCACCGAGGCCGTGGTGAGCTCCACCGTGGGCGGTCCGCTGGCCGGCGCCGCCCGCCCGCCCATCGGACGGCCGACCACCGCGCACCGCGTGTACGTCCTCGACCACCACCTGCGGCTCGCGCCAAGCGGCGTGGTCGGCGAGCTGTACGTCAGCGGCGGTCTGGCGCGCGGCTACCTGGGCCGCCCGGAGCTGACCGCCCAGCGCTTCGTGGCCGACCCCTTCGGCCCCGCGGGCGCCCGGATGTACCGCACCGGAGACCTGGTGCGCTGGCTGCCGGACGGCCAGCTCGACTATGTCGGCCGGGCTGACGACCAGGTGCAGCTGCGCGGGTTCCGCATCGAGCTCGGCGAGGTCTCCGCCGCGCTGCTCGCCCGGCCCGGCGTCGAGCAGGCCGCGGTGATCGTATCCGAGAGCGACGACGGCGACCGCCGCCTGGTGGCATACGTCGTGGCCGCGGAGGGCGTCGCCGAGGGCCTGCGCGACCAGCTCGCGCTGTCGCTGCCGGAGTACATGGTGCCGTCCGCGGTGGTCGCCCTGGAGGCCCTGCCGCTCACCGCGCAGGGCAAGCTCGACCGCAAGGCGCTGCCCGCGCCGGATCTCGGCGACGCCCTCCGGGGCCGCGCGCCGCGCACCCCGGTGGAGGAGATCCTCTGCGGCCTGTTCGCGGACGTCCTCGGGATCGCCCGGGTCTCCATCGACGACGACTTCTTCGAGATCGGCGGCCACTCGCTGCTCGCGACGCGGCTGGTCAGCCGGGTGCGTGGCGTGCTCGCCGTCGAACTGCCGATCCGTGCGCTGTTCGAGGCGCGGACGGTGGTCGCGCTGGCCGGTCACGTCGAGTCGGCGGACCGGGCCAGGCCGCCGCTGACCCCGGCGCCGCAGGGCACCGAGCCCGAGCTGTCCTTCGTGCAGGAGCAGCAGTGGTTCCTCAACCGGAGCCAGGCGACGAGCGACGGCACGTATAACACGCCGATGGCCTTCCGGCTCACCGGCCGCTTGAACGAGGCCGCCCTCCAAGGGGCGTTGACCGATCTTGCCGAGCGCCACGAGGTGCTGCGGACGGTCATCCCGGAGACCGACGGCGTGCCGTCGCTGCGGGTGCTCGACGTCGCGACCGGCGGTCCGGTCCTGCGGACCCGGACGGTCACCCGGGCGAAGCTGGCCGAGGCCCTGGCCGCCGAGGCCGACCTGGGCTTCGACCTGCGCTCGGAACCGCCGCTGCGGGCAAGGCTGTTCGCCCTCGGTGCGGACGAGTGGGTGCTGATGCTGGTCTTCCACCACATCGCCTTCGACGGCTGGTCGATCGCGCCCGCGCTGACCGACCTGGCGGACTCCTACCGCGCCCGGTGCGACGGGCGGGTGCCGCGGCGGGCCCCGCTGCCGGTGCAGTACGCGGACTTCGCCGTCTGGCAGCGCGAGCTGCTCGGCGCGGCGGACGACCCCGACAGCGTGGCCTCCGGGCAGCTGTCCTTCTGGCGGGACGCGCTCGCCGGTCTGCCGGACGAGCTGCGGCTGCCCACCGACTTCCCGCGCCCCGAGACGAGCACGTCCGACGGCGAGATGGTGATGTTCGAGCTGGAGTCCGGGCTGCACGGCGCGCTGGCCGAGCTGGCCCGGCGCACCGGCACCACCGAGTTCATCGTCTACCAGGCGGCGCTCTCCGCCCTGCTCACCCGGCTGGGCGCCGGCACCGACATCCCGGTGGGTTCCCCCGTCGCCGGGCGCACCGACGAGGCGCTCAACGACCTGGTCGGGATGTTCGTCAACTCCCTGACGCTGCGCGGCGACACCAGCGGCGACCCGACCTTCCTGGAGCTGCTCGACCGGATCCGGGAGGCCAACCTGGCGGCGTACTCCCACCAGGACGTCCCGTTCGACCAGGTGGTCGACGCGATCAGGCCGGCCCGCGTCAGGGGCAGGCACCCGCTGTTCCAGGTCATGCTGAGCGTCCAGAACCAGGGCAACGCGCCGCTGGACCTGCCCGGCCTGACGGTCGTGCCCGAGTACGCCGCGTCCGACCGGGCCAAGATGGACCTGATGCTGGAGCTGCTGCCGTGGCCCGGCGGGGGCGGCGTCCGCGGCCTGCTCACCTTCAGCACCGACCTGTTCACCCGGGCCACCGCGGAGCGCGTGGCGGAGCAGTTCCAGGAGGTGCTGCGCTCGGTGGCCGCCGATCCCGAGATGCGCCTGAGCGGCCTGGAGCTGCTCACCGGCGCCGAGCGCGAGCGGGTGCTGTGCGAATGGAACGACACCGCGCACGAGCTGCCGGCCGCGACGCTGCCCGAGCTGTTCGCCGAGCGGCTGGCGAGCACTCCGGACGCGATCGCCGTCGGGACCGGGACCAAGGGCCTCAGCTACGCCCAACTCGACGCCCGCGCCAACCAGTTGGCCCGTCACTTGCTGGGCCTCGGGGCCGGTCCGGACCGGATCGTCGCGCTCGCCGCGCCGCGCCCGGCAGACCACGCGGTCGCGGCGCTCGCGGTGCTCAAGTCCGGCGCCGCGTACCTGCCGGTCGCCGCGGACGAGCCGGTGGCGCGGATCAAGGCGCTCTTCGCCGACAGCCGCCCGCTGTGCCTGCTGACCACCGCGGGGCTGGCGAGCAGGCTGCGGAGCACCGGCGTCACGGCGGTGGTCCTGGACGGCCCGGAGGTGCGCCGCGGCTCCACCGGTCCGGTGACCGACGCGGACCGCACGGCACCGCTGCGGCCCGGGGACGCCGCGTACGTCATCCGCGCGGACGACCCGGCGGGCCGGCCCCGGGGCACGGTCGTCGAACACCGGGCGGCCGTCAACCACCTCGCCTGGGCGATGGAGTCCGGGGAGCGCGCCGGGGCCTCCGACGGCGGCCTGTTCGTACCGCTGCTCTCCGGAGCCGGGGCGCGGGCCGTGGAGCCGCTGCCGCACGACTGGGCGACACCGGTGACGTACGCGCCGGCCAGCTCGGTCTGGAACACCCAGGTCTACGTCCTGGACGAGTGGCTCGCACCGCTCCCGCCGGGCGCGGTGGGGGAGGTGTACCTCGGCGGCGCCGGGCTCGGCCGCGGCTTCGCGGGCCTTCCCGGGCCGACCGCGGAGCGGTTCGTGGCCAACCCCTACGGGCCGGCCGGCTCCCGGCTCCACCGGACCGGTGAGCGGGCCAAGTGGGACGCGGCCGGGAACCTGCTGGCCCCCGACGCGCCGCCGGTCTCCGACGGGCCCGGGGCCGGGCCGGCCGCGGTGACCGGCGACCCGGGCCGGCTGACCCCGGCCGAGGCGACGCTGTGCGCCATCGTCGCCGACGTCCTGGGCCGCGACGCGTTCGGCGTCGAGGAGAACTTCTTCGAGACGTCGCTGAACAGCATGAAGTCGCTGCGCCTGGTGGCCCTGGCCCGCAAGGCGGGCCTGGAGATCAGCAGCGCGGACGTCTTCGCGCACCAGACGGTCCGGGCCCTGGCGGCCACCCTGGAGTCCGACCCGGCGCCGGGAGCCGACGCCCCGGCGGGGCGGCGGAGCACGCGCATCATGGCCGAGGCGATCGACGCGATCGACGCGGCCGGGGGAGCGGACTTCTCCGACCCGTTCGGCACGGTGCTGTGCATGAAGCCGACGGGCAGCCGACCGCCGGTGTTCTGTCTGCACAGCGGGGTCGGGTTCGCCCTGTCGTACATGCCGCTCACACCGCACCTCGGCGCCGAGCACCCGGTCTACGGCATCCAGGCGCCCTACGTCGTGGACGGCGCGCCGCTGCCCGTGAGCATCGAGGAGACCGCGGCCGAGTACCTCCAGATGATCAAGAAGGTCCGGCCCGAGGGGCCGTACCACCTGCTCGGCTGGTCGCTCGGCGGCCTGCTCGCCTACGAGATCGCCGTACAGCTGCGCGCGGCGGGCGACGAGGTCGGCCTCGTCGCGAACCTGGACTCCTATCCGCGGACCGCCGGCGAACCCGCCGACGAGCGGGCGGACCAGGACGAACAGGCCAAGCTCGGCTGGCTGTTGGAGGGCATCGGGCACGACCCCGCGGAGTTCGGCGACCGGCCGCTGGTCGTCGGGGACGTCATCGACGCGCTGCGGCGGGACGACAGCCCGCTGGCCCAGATGGGGGAGGAGCGGATGGCCCGCATGGTGGGTCTGATGTCCAACCACCCGGTACTGCACGCCCGTTACACACCCAAGGACTATGACGGGACGATGCAGCTCTTCGTCGCCGGGCGGACGGACGCGGGGGAGCCCACGCCCGCCATGGAGGAGCGCTGGAAGCCGTACTTCAGCGGCACCCTCGACGTCCACCGGATCGACTGCGACCACGACGACCTCCTCAACCCGGAGGCGCTGACCGAGGTCGGCCCGGCCATCGCCGCCGAGCTGGACCGCCTGCACCAGGACCGGAACGGACGTGGAGAGCGATGACCACAGCCATGAACCCCGCGCCGGCCGGCCGCGGCACGGACCTGCCGAGCGCCCCGGGCGGCCTGCGCGCGCTGTTCACCGAGATGGTCGCGGTGACCGGCCGGCGCCTGCTGCACCTGCGCCGGGCCCCGGGCCGGGTGCTCGGGGTGGCGATGAGCCCGCTGGTGTCGATGGTGATGGTCGGCTACCTCTTCCGCGACGCCATCAAGCTGCCCGCGGGCGGGAGTTACGCCGAGTACGTCTTCGCCGGCGGCGCGGTCCAGGTGGCGCTCGCCTGCGTCGGACCGACCGCGGTCTCGGTCGCGATGGACCTCCAGGGCGGCCTGGTCGACCGGTTCCGGTCGATGCCCATCAGCCGGTCCGCTGTGCTCTTCGCGCACACCTTCGCGGACCTCCTCGTGGGGCTGCTGGGCCTGGCCGTCGTCACGGCGGCCGGGCTGCTGCTCGGCTGGCGCCCGCACGCCGGGGTGCTGCCGGTGCTGGCCGGGTTCGGGCTGATCGTGCTCCTGACCTACGTGATGCTCTGGCTCGGCGTGCTCTTCGCGATGACGCTGGGCAACGTGGAGACCATCAGCGTGGTCACGCCCTTCATCGTGATCGTGCTGCCCTTCGTGTCCAGCGCCTTCCTCTCCCCGGACTCCATGCCGGCACCGGTCCGCCCGATCGCGGAGTGGAACCCGATCACCGCCGTCATCTCGTCCTGCCGCGACCTGTGGGGGAACCCGGCCACGAGCAGCGGCAGCTTCCCCTCCGAGCACCCCGGAGTGGTGATCGCGGTGACGTTGGGCGTGCTGTTCGCGCTCTGCTTCACCGTCAGCCTGCGGCGCTACCGCACCGCGGGCTCCTGACCCCCGAAGCCTGGTGGAGAGCCAACCCATGACAACGCAGACACCGACCACCGACATCGACCCGGCCGAGGTGGACCTCACCGATCCGCAGACCTTCCTCGACCTCGACCCGCACGCCATGTGGCGCCGGTTCCGGACACAGAGCCCGGTCCACTGGCAGCCGGTCGGCGGCAGCCCGATGCCCGGATTCTGGGCGGTCTCCAGGTACGCCGACGTGGTCGACGTCTACCGGGACAACAAGCGGTTCACCTCGGAACGCGGCAACGTCCTGGCGACCCTCCTCCAGGGCGAGGACTCGGCCTCCCGGAAGATGCTGGCGGTCACCGACGGGCCGCGGCACCGCGAGATCCGCAACCTGATGCTGAAGTCCTTCTCGCCCCGGGTGCTCCAGCCGGTGGTGGAGGGCGTGCACCGGCGCACCCGGGACCTGGTCGACCAGGCCCTGGAACGCGGCACGCTGGACTTCGTCACCGACGTCGCCGACCACATCCCGATCAACACGATCGGCGACCTGATGGACATCCCCGCGGCCGACCGCGAGCGCCTCGTCGAGTGGAACACCCAGACGCTGTCCCGGCACAGTTCCGAGGACAGCGCGCTGGACGAGGTGATGGCCCGCAACGAGATCCTGCTCTACTTCTCCGAACTCGCCGCCGAGCGCCGCAAGAACCCGGGCGAGGACGTCATCAGCACCCTGGCCACGGCCACGGTGGGCGGCGCGCCGCTGGCCGAGGACGAGGTCGTCTTCAACTGCTACAGCCTCATCCTCGGCGGTGACGAATCCAGCCGGATGTCCTCCATCGGCGGACTCATCGCCTTCAGCGAGAACCCCGAACAGTGGCGGAAGCTGAAGTCCGGCGAGGTCGGAGCGGACAGCGCCACCGAAGAGGTGATGCGCTGGACCACCCCCGCCATGCACTTCGGCCGCCGGGCCCTGGAGGACGTCCCGCTGCGCGACCAAGTGATCAAAGCCGGCGACGTGGTCACCCTGTGGAACAGCTCCGCCAACTTCGACGAAAGCGTCTTCACCGACCCGTACGCCTTCGACATCGCGCGCGACCCCAACAAGCACGTGGCCTTCGGGCACGGCCCGCACTTCTGCCTCGGCGCCTTCCTCGGCAGGGTGCACGTGAACGCCATGGTCGAGGCGCTCCGGGCGCGGGTGGCCGACATCCGGCTGGACGGTCCGCCGCAGCGGCTGTACTCCAACTTCGTCCACGGGTACAGCGGTCTGCCCGTCACCCTCACCGCGGAGGCGGCCGGGTAGCCACGAGCCGGAGCGTCAGCGTCCGCCGGGGACCGCGAGCGGGTGGCGGTCCCCGACGGCGTCCCGGCCCGGCCGCGGCCCGAAGGGTTCCGTCGGGAACGCCGCGGAATGCCCACCGCCGTTCCCCCGCAATTCCGCTGAGGGCGCACCGGCATTGCCGTGCGCTGAAAGTGCGCTGAAAGTGCCTGACATCGCGCTGACATTTCGGCATGCGGGCGCCGGACCGTATTCCGCTCGAAGGCCGCCATTCCCACCTGCGAGTTTAACGCGATGCTTAAGAGGATGGTTCTCGCCGGCGCCCGTTCCTAGTGTTCACCTCCGGTGGCGCCACCGCCGGTCACGGATCGGCGCGCATCCGTCCGGCGCCCCGCACGGGGAGGACACAGCCATGAACGCACTCGACGAGCTGGTCGAGGGGGCGCGCGCCGATGCGGCCGCCCGCCGACGCCAGGTCTCCCAGGCCGCGCTGGCCGACAGGGCGGCCGGCTTCGGACCGGGCCCGGACTGCGTCGCGCTGCTGCGCGGCACGGACGGCGTGCGGGTGATCGCCGAGGTGAAGCGGGCCAGCCCGTCCAAGGGAGCGCTCGCCGAGATCTCCGACCCGGCGGCGCTGGCCGCCGCCTACCAGGCCGGCGGTGCCGGCGCGGTGAGCGTCCTCACCGAGCGCCATAGGTTCGGCGGCTCGCTGGCCGACCTCGACACGGTGCACGCCCGGGTCGACGTCCCGCTGCTCCGCAAGGACTTCATCGTCGACCCCTACCAGCTCTGGGAGGCCCGCGCCCATGGCGCGAGCCTGGCGCTGCTGATCGTCGCGGCGCTGGCGCAGCCGCGGCTGACCGAACTGCTCGCCCAGGCGGTAGAGATCGGGCTGACCCCGCTGGTCGAGGCGCACGACGAGGAGGAGGCCGAGCGGGCGCTGGCGGCCGGAGCCCGTCTCGTCGGGGTCAACGCCCGGAACCTGCGCACCCTGGAGGTGGACCGCGCGACCTTCGCCCGGGTCGCCCGGGTCCTCCCGGACGACGTGGTGCGGATCGCCGAGTCCGGGGTGCGCGGGCCGCGGGACATGGCGGAGTACGCGGCCCACGGCGCGGACGCCGTGCTGGTGGGCGAGTCGGTGGTCACCGCCGGCCGCCCCGAGGAGGCGGTCGCCGCCCTGGTCGCCGCCGGCCGGATCAGCCGCCCTGAGCGCGCTTCGCGCTGAGCGTCGCCCAACGCTCCAGCACGGCCGCCGCGGCACCCGAGTCGACGGCCCCGGCGGCCCGCTCCACACCGGCCGCGAGCCGCTCGGTCACGGGACGTCCGACGGGCTCCAGGGCCGCGAGGCCGGCCGCGGCCGACAGCAGCACGGCGTCCCGCACCGGGCCCCGGGCCCCGCCGAACACCTCGTGCGCCACCCGCGCGTTGTACGCCCGGTCGCCGCCGCGCAGCGCGGCGGCCGGCGCGTGGTCGATCCCGACGTCCCGCGGGTCGAAGGACTCGGCGCGCACCTCGTCCCCGACCACCGACCAGACCGTGGAGGTAGTGGTGACCGTCAGTTCGTCCATCCCGTCGTCGCCGCGGAAGACCAGCGCGGACACCCCACGGCGGGCCAGCACGCCGGCGATGAGCGGCGCGTGGCGCCGGTCCGCGACGCCCACCGCCTGCGCGGGGGGCGACGCCGGGTTGGCCAGCGGGCCGAGCAGGTTGAAGGCGGTGCGGACGCCGAGTTCCCGGCGGGGCCCGGCCGCGTGCCGCATCGCCGGGTGGAACGCCGGGGCGAAGCAGAAGGTGATGCCGGCCTCCTCGGCGACCGCCGCGACCTCCTGCGGTGTCAGCGTCAGCGCCACTCCCAGCTCCTCCAACAGGTCGGCCGAACCACAGGCCGAGGACGCCGAGCGGTTGCCGTGCTTGACCACCCGGGCCCCCGCCGCGGCGGCCACGACCGCCGACATCGTGGACACGTTGACGCTGTTCGAACCGTCGCCGCCGGTCCCCACGATGTCCACCGCGGGGCCGGGAACGTCGAGCGGCACGGCGTGCCGGTACATGGCGCGCACCATGCCCTCGATCTCGTCGACGGTCTCGCCCTTGGCGCGCAGCGCCACCAGGAGCCCGGCGAGCGGGGCCGCACCGACGGTGCCCGACATCACCTGGTCCATCGCCCAGGCCGTGTCGTGAGCGGTCAGATCCCTGCGCTCCAGCAGCGCGTTGAGCAGTTCCGGCCAGGTACGACGCTGCGGCTCGGCAGCCATGGGGACTCTCCTTGAAGGGCACCAGCGGACGTTGCGGCGTCCAGTCTGCAAATGGCGGCACGTTCTTTCCAGACCACTGTCCGGTGACCGGTACGGTCCACTTCAGAAAGGATTGGGCCGGTGGCCTTGCACATGGCGGTTGAGGTCGTCAGGGATTCCACGAATTCCCTCACCTCGCAGATCCAGGAATTCATCAAGCGGGAGATATCCGAGGGGATTCTTCCGCCGGGCACCAGGCTGCCGTCCAGCCGCCGGCTCGCGGGCGACCTCGACGTGTCGCGCAGCGTGGTGGTGGAGGCGTACGGACAGCTCGTCGCCGAGGGGTACTTGGAGGCGACCCAGGGGGCCGGCACCAGGGTGGTGGGCCACCTGGCGGACGATCCCGTGGTGCCCGCCCTGCTGGACGAGGGGCAGGTGCCGCGGGTCCGCTGGGACCTGCGGCCCGGCGGCAGCAACACCCCGGCCTTCCCCCGGCGCGAGTGGCTGCGCTGCTACCAGCGGGTCCTGCAGACGGCCGAGCTGTCGCACCACGACTACCCGCCGCTGGCCGGCGAACCCGTACTGCGCCGCGAACTCGCCTCGTACCTGGGGCGGTTGAGGGGTGTGCGCACCTCGCCGGAGCGCGTCATGGTGGTGGGCGGCTTCGCCCAGGCGCTCGGCCTGCTCTGCCCGGTGCTGCCCCGCCTCGGCGTCGAGGCGCTCGCGATCGAGGATCCGGGGCACCCCGGCCAGCGCCAGTTCGTCCGCGAGAGCGGGCTCGCCACCGTGCCCGTTCCGGTCGACGGCGAGGGCATCGACGTCGACGCGCTGGCCGCGTCCGGAGCGCGCGCCGTCCTGGTCACGCCCGCCCACCAGTTCCCCACCGGCGTCACGCTGTCCGCGGAGCGCCGCGAGGCCCTGGCCCGCTGGGCCCGGGACGTGGACGGCTGGGTGATCGAGGACGACTACGACGGCGGCCTGTGGTATGAACGGGGCGCCCGACCGCTCGCGTTGCAGCGCACCATGCCCGACCGGGTCGTCTACGCGGGCACCGCCAGCAAGTCGCTCTCCCCGGGGCTCCGGCTGGGCTGGCTCGCCGCCCCCGGCCTGCTGCTCGACCAGCTGCTGCGGGCCCGGGCCCGGCACGACCTGGGCACCGAGACCCTCACCCAGCTGACCTTCGCCGAACTCCTGCGCACCGGCCTGTTCGATCGTCATCTGCGCCGGCTGAACTCCCTGGGGCGCGGCCGCCGGGACGCCCTGGAGGAAGCGGTGCGCCGGCACCTGCCCGGCGCCGTGGTGCTCGGACCGGGCGCCGGGCTGCACGCCTACGTCCGGCTGCCCCGGCGGACCGACGAGGCAGCGCTGGTCGCCGGGGCGCTGCGCCGCTCCGTCCTGGTGCGGGGGGCCGCCGCGTTCCACGCCCGGCCGCGCAGGGACGCCCCGGCCCTGGTGGTGGGCCACGCGCACCTGCCGTGCTCCGGGGTGGCCGAGGCCATCCGTGCCGTGGGCGCGGTCAGGCGGGTGTGAGCCCGGTGCGGTAACCCGCCGCCGAGGTGAGGAAGTTGCCCATCATGGCGAGCCCGCCCGTCGTGGTGATGCTCTCGGGGTGGAACTGCACCGACTCGATGGGCAGCGTGCGGTGCCGCAGCCCCATCACATAGCCGTGGTCGATGGCGACGGCGGTGGTGACCAGCTGCTCGGGGAGCGGCTCGGCGACGATCAGCGAGTGGTAGCGGGTGACTTCGAGGGTGTTGCCGAGCCCCCGGAACAGGCCCTCGCCGTCGTGCCGCACCGTGCTCGTCCGCCCGTGCATCACCTGGTCCGCCACCTCGACCCGCCCGCCGTGGGCCAGCGCGATGGCCTGGTGACCCAGGCAGACGCCGAGCAGCGGGACCCGCCCGGCGAACCGGCGCACCAGCTCGATGTGGCCGGACTCGGCGGGGTGTCCGGGACCCGGGCCGAGCACCACCGCGTCGGGGCGCGAGGCGGCCAGCTCGCCGGGAGACCGGGACAGGGACCGCACGACCTCGGTGCGCGCCCCCAGGGTGCGCAGGTACTGGTCGATGATGTGCACGAAGCTGTCGTACGCGTCGATCAGCAGGACCTTCATGTCCGGTACGCCCTTCGGCTCGGCGGTGGTCAAGACAGCAACTCCTCTCCGGTGAGCGCCCAGTAGGCGGCTCCCATCTTGGCCAGGGTTTCCCGCCACTCGGCGGCGGGCTCCGACTGCGCCACCATGCCCGCCGAGCTCTGGGTGGAGTACGTGCTCCCGTCGTACTCGACGGTGCGGATGCACAGGGCCAGTTCGCTCCAGCCGCGGACGTCCACCAGCCCCACCGCGCCCGCGTAACTCCCGCGCCGCTGCTCCTCGAAGCCGTCGATGATCTCCATGGCGCGGACCTTGGGCGCCCCCGTCATCGTCCCGGCGGGGAAGGTGGCGCGCACCGCCTGCCAGGTGTCCACCTCCTCCCGCAGCCGGCCGGTCACGGAGGAGACGAGGTGGAACACGTGCGAGAAGTTCTCCACCGCCATCAGCCGGTCGACCGGCCGGGTGCTGGGGCGGGTGACCCGGCCGATGTCGTTGCGGCACAGGTCGACCAGCATGATGTGCTCGGCCTGCTCCTTGGTGCTCTCCCGCATCTCCTTGACGCGCCGCTGGTTCTCCTCCTCGTCCGGGCCGCGCCGTGCGGTGCCCGCGATGGGACGCATCTCGATCGTGTCGCCCTCGACGCGGAAGAACAGCTCGGGGCTGGCGCCGATCAGCGTGCGGCCCGCCCGGGGCATCAGGTACATGTACGGCGAGGGGTTGCGGTCCCGCAGGCGGCGGTAGACCTCGACGGGCATCAGCGTGGAGCGCACGTCGATGCGGTGGCCGATCTGGATCTGGTAGATGTCGCCGACCCTGATGTGCTCCAGGCAACGGTCGGCCCACGCCAAGAAGGTCTCCCGGCTCACGCTGTCGCGCACCGACAGGGGCGCGGGAGCCTCGGGAACGGCGGGGCCGGACCCCGGCGCCGGGCCTGCGAGGGCGTGCCGTACCAGCTGGGCGGTGTCCACCGGAGCCGGCCGGTCGGCGAACGCGTCGCTCTCGGCGTCGAGGTGACGGACCCGGCCCGACGCCAGGTCGTACCAGACCGTGTCCCGGAAGAGCGTCAGCGTGATGTCCGGACCGCACGGCTCCTTGGTGCGGTCCGGCAACTCCTCCATGTGCCAGGCGGATTCGTACGCGAGCGTGGTCAGGAAGCCGAAGGCGTACGACGTCGACGGGATGGCGGTGTCCACGGCGAACAGCGCCTGCGCCCGGGACAGCAGGTCCCACATCTGGGCGGGGGCGGTGAAGCGCAGTCCGTACGCGTCGGTGCCGGCGGACTCGTCCGCGGTCATCCCGAGCGCACCGGCCGTCCGGGCCAGGGCCAGGGTGACCGGCCCGGCACCGTCGATCTCCACGCGCCCGTCGAACACCCTGATCTCGGCGAGTCGACCGAAGCCGACCACCGCCGAGCGGCGGTCCTGGTCGGCGCCCTCCACGCTCTCGAAGAGGAACACGTCCTGCGCCGGGAGCCGTTCCCGCAATCGCACGTACAGGTCGAGCGGATCGTGGCGCGGGAGTTCGGTATCGGTGATCCGGACACCGATCGTGCTCGTTACCGGCATGGCGAACTCCTTGTGCAATCCGATTCGTTGGTGGCAGCGGCCGATTCGCTCCGTTCGGCTGCGGCCAGCAAATCAGCGCGCGGGTCGGCGGTGCCAGACCAATCCGCGGCCCCGGATACGGACCACTGCGGATTCGCTTGACCGGAACGGACCCGTTGGATTGAGCTGATGCAGATCCGACTTCCGCGAACAGAGCCGGTTGTCACATCCGTCGCACATTTCATGACGAGCTCTTCCTCCCTGTCCGCCGCCCGCCCGGAAGGCAGCAATGAGAATCAGCAAGAGGGAATCCCAGGCGAAGAATGACGCCACCGCGTCCTGGCGCGGTTTTCCCGCGGCACAGCAGCCCGACTGGCCCGACGAGGGCGAACTGCGCGCCGTTGTCGACGGGCTGACCACCGCGCCGCCGCTGGTCTTCGCCGCCGAATGCGATCTGCTCCGACGCCGTATGGCGGCGGTGGCCCGCGGCGAGGCCGTGCTCCTCCAGGGCGGCGACTGCGCGGAGACCTTCGCGCGGACGACGGCCGACGCCGTCCGGGGGAAGCTCAAGACCCTCCTGCAGATGGCCGTCGTGCTCACCCACGCCACTGCCCTGCCGGTCGTCAAGGTCGGTCGGATGGCCGGCCAGTACGCCAAGCCGCGCTCCAGCTCCGAGGAGCGGCGCGGCGACCTGGCGCTGCCCTCCTACCGGGGCGACGCGGTCAACGGCGCGGAGTTCACCGCCGGGGCCAGGCGACCCGACCCGCAGCGCCTGCGGAAGATGTACGAGTCGTCCGCCACCACGCTCAACCTCGTCCGGGCCCTGACCACTGGCGGGTTCGCCGACCTGCGCCAGGTGCACACCTGGAACCAGGGATTCGTGGCGGACTCACAGGCCGGGGAGCGCTACGAGCGGCTGGCCCAGGAGATCGACCGCAGCCTGGCCTTCATGGACGCCTGCGGAGTCGACACCCGGGAGCTCGGCACCGCCGAGTTCTTCGTCAGCCACGAGGGCCTGCTGCTCGACTACGAGGCGGCACTGACCCGTGCCGATCCCGAAACCGGCCGGCCGTACGCCACCAGCGGCCATCTGCTGTGGATCGGTGAGCGGACCCGGGACCTGGACGGTGCGCACGTCGAGTACTTCTCGCGGGTGGCCAACCCCATCGCGGTGAAGCTCGGCCCGACCACCGGCCCCGACGACGTCATGGGCCTGCTGGACCGGCTCGACCCGGACCGCGAGCCCGGCCGGCTGACTTTCGTGGTCCGGGCGGGCGCCGACCGGATACGCGACCTGTTGCCCACCCTGGTGGAGAAGGTCCGGGCGGAGGGCGCGCTGGTCGCGTGGGTCAGCGACCCGATGCACGGCAACACCATCACCGCCGCGAGCGGCCACAAGACCCGCGGGTTCGACGCGATCCTGGACGAGGTGCGCGGCTTCGTCGAGGTCCACCACGCACTGGGGAGCCACCCCGGAGGCATCCACGTGGAGCTCACCGGGGACGACGTCACCGAGTGCGTCGGCGGCGGCAACGCGATCCACCCCGAGCACCTGCACCAGCGCTACGAGACGGCCTGCGACCCCCGTCTGAACCACACGCAGTCCCTGGACCTGGCCTTCCTGCTGGCCGAGGGGTACCGCGAACACTCCGGGCGCTCAGGAGGCGGCGCCCGCTGACTCCGTGATGACGTCGAACGGCGGGTGCTCGGCGAGGTAGAAGTGGTCGCCGGGGAGCGTCCGCATCCGGAACGGCCCCCGGGTCGCCTCCTGCCAGGCGGACGCCTGGTCGGCGGTCACCCGAGGGTCCGCGTCCCCGATGACGGCGGTGACGGCGCTCGACAGCGGTGCCCGCTTCGGTGGTGCGTAGGACGCCAGCATCCGGAAGTCGGCCCGGATATAAGGCATCACCAGTTCGACGAAAGCCGGGTTCTGCAAGAGCTCGGCGTCCGTCCCGCCCAATTCGACCAGTGTCGCGGCGACCGATGCGTCGTCCCATGTGGTGTCCGCTGCACGATCGGGCCGCATCAAATGGGGCGCCCGCGCCCCCGAGGCGAAGAAATGACCGAGCTCATATCCCTCGCCCTCCAATGCCGCGGCCACCTCATAGGCGACGATCGCCCCCATGCTGTGCCCGAAGAGCGTGGTGGTCCGCCCGTCCCTCATCAATTCCCTTACGGAATCGGCGATATGGCGTGCCATGCTCACGATATCGCTGGCGGGAGGTTCGGCAATTCTCTCCGCCCGCGCCGGATAGCACACCGTGTGCACCTCGAAGTCGGTGAGCGACTTGGCCCATCCCCGGAAGAAATAGGGCGACCCTCCGGCGTGCGGGAAACAGACCAGCCGCTGCGCCGCGAACGGCCGCGGCTCGGTGCACTGCGTCCAGACCATCCTGCCCCCAAGCCCCGATCCCCGTCCTGCCAGTACCGCGGCCAGTATCCCGGCCCTTGCTGACAGTGGCCTGACAGGGGTGACCGAGCGGAGAGAAGAGGCGCAGCGCACAGATGGCGGGTCCTCGCCGGTGCTTTGAGCGCGGCCGGCGCTACGGGGATACGGAGGCGAGCCCGAGGGTCCTCGGGGCACATCGACCTATGTGACGCAGAACACCTCATTGCGAGGGTCGCTGGTGGGCCCGTGGTGTTCGCGCGTGTGAGTCCGCGCGGAACGGGATGCGCCAACTGCCCATCCGGGGCGTCTCTGCGGCGCCGCGGGCGAGGTGTCCTGCACGCGCATCCGGGAGATCTGTTTCAAGATCATTTCCCAGGACTCTCCCAAAGGGCCCTCAGGAAGCAGTCAGGGGCCTGATCCGCGATGCGGATCAGGCCCCTGACCTTTTGTTCCTTCAGTCGGGGTGGCGGGATTTGAACCCACGACCTCTTCGTCCCGAACGAAGCGCGCTGCCAAGCTGCGCTACACCCCGAAGCAACGAGCTCTACTTTAGCGGACTGATCCCCGTAGGTGAAATCCGGTTCCTGTGGAGCGGGGGAGAGGGCCTGACCTGGTCGGCTCCGATGGTGATCAAAGGGAGCAGGAAGGCGGCGAGCGCGAGGGTGAGCGCGGTGGTGACGGTGGGCGGCGGGGCACCCGCCGCGGTCGGGAAGGCGAGGGCGAACGCGAGGTAGAGGAGGGGGTAGGCCGCCCACTGCCAGGCGTGGGGCAGGCGGAAGCGGCGGGGAGCGGTGAGCAGCAGCCAGTCGGCGAGGGCGGCGAGCGGGGTGAGGGTGGTGAGGAGGAGGGCGGAGAGGGCCTCGGCAGTAGTGGGGGCGCCGGTCCGCGGCAGGCTGAAGGCGGTGGCGTCGGCGGCGGGGAGGGCGTGGTGGATCAGGGCCGGGAGGACGAGGAAGGGGAGGAGGGCGCCGGTGAGGCGGGGGCTCACGGGGCGGCGGCCGGTCCAGGCGCGGTGCGCGGAGCAGGCGGCGGCCAGCGCCAGGGCGAGGTTGGCCTGCACGGTGAAGCGGGTGAGCAGCTGGGCCGGGGCGGGCGAGCCGAGGGCGGCGAGGAGCAGGCCGGTCAGTGCGGCCGCGGCGACGAGGGCGCGGAAGGCGGCGGCCGGCGGGCGGCGGATCGAGGGGGCGACGGCGGCGGCCGGGGTGCGGGCGGCGGCCGCGGCCGGGTCGGTGGCGTGGCGCGTGGACTGCGAGGTCCGGGTGGGATCGGACATTCCTCCACGTTAGGGGGATGATCGCCGGGGCGGGGAGACCTGATCCGGCAAAACCGCGGGTCGTCCACCAGGCCCACGTCCGAGGCCCACACCTCGGGCCCGGCGGCTCGGCTCTCAGGAACCCGAGCCGCCGGGGCGCGGCCTCAGTCCCGCGCCGTCAGGGTCAGCAGCGTCGCCTCCGGGGGGCAGGCGAAGCGGACCGGGGTGTAGCGGTTGGTGCCGCAGCCGGCGGAGACATGGAGGTAGGAGGTGCGGCCGTCGGCGGTGTGGGTGGACAGGCCCTTCACCCGCTCGGTGTCGATGTCGCAGTTGGTGACGAGCGCCCCGTAGAAGGGGATGCAGAGCTGGCCGCCATGGGTGTGCCCGGCCAGGATCAGGGGGTACCCGTCGGCGGTGAAGGCGTCCAGCGAGCGCAGGTAGGGGGCGTGCACGACGGCCAGCGAGAGATCGGCGCCGGATTCCGGGCCGCCGGCCACCTCGGCGTACCGGTCCCGCTTGATGTGCGGGTCGTCCAGGCCGGTCAGGGCGATCTCCAGGCCCTCCAGCTTCAGGCGGCCGCGGGAGTTGGACAGGCCGACCCAGCCGGCCGCGTCGAACGCGTCACGCAGCTCTTCCCACGGGTTGTGGACGACGCCCACGGCGGGGGCGTTGCCGTTGAGGCCGTGCCGGCCCTGGGCCCGCTCGATCAGGTAGCGGGCGGGGTTGCGCAGCTTCGGGCCGTAGTAGTCGTTGGAGCCGAAGACGTACGCGCCGGGGAACTCCATCAGCGGGCCGAGCGCGTCCAGGGTCTCGGGGACGCCCTCGGTGTCGGAGAGGTTGTCGCCGGTGTTGATGACGAAGTCGGGGCGCAGCCCGGCGAGCGACTGCAGCCAGCGCTGCTTCTTGCGCTGTCCGCTGACCATGTGGATGTCGGAGACCTGCAGGACGCGCAACGGCCGCATACCGCGGGGCAGTACGGGCACGGTGACGCGCCGCAGGCGGAAGGAGCGGACTTCGAAGCCGGCGGCGTAGGCCAGGCCGGCCGCGCCGACTGCGGTCAGGGTCAGGGGTACTCCGTATCGCGCGCGCATGGGTCCCATCGTCGCAGAGAGCGGGCGGTGGATGCAGCGCACGAGCGGCCCGTCGGGGGGCCGGGTGTGGCGGGGCGGGAGGAAAAGGCGCGCCGGTTGTCGGCGGGTGGGGGCATACTCAACGGCATGACCACGCTCAAGTCCAAGCTTCAGGACGACCTCACCGTCGCGATCAAGGCGCGCGACGAGCTGCGCTCCTCCACCCTCCGTCTCACGCTGACCGCGATCCAGAAGGAGGAGGTCGCGGGCACCGAGTCGCGTGAGCTGTCCGACGGCGAGGTCGAGAAGATCATCGCGCGGGAGGCGAAGAAGCGCCGGGAGGCCGCGGACGCCTTCGAGAAGGGCGGCCGCGCGGAGTCGGCCGAGCGCGAGCGCGCCGAGGGCGAGCTGCTCGCGGAGTACCTGCCCAAGCCGCTGACCGACGACGAGCTGGAGCAGCTGGTCGCGGCGGCCGTGGCGGAGGCCAAGGGCGCCGGTGCCGAGGGGCCGCGGGCGATGGGCGCCGTCATGAAGATCGTCAACCCTCAGGTGGCGGGCCGCGCCGAGGGCGGCCGGGTGGCCGCCGCGGTGAAGAAGCTGCTGGCCGGCTGAGCGGCCGGACCGCGTTCTCTAAGGGCGGCTGAGGGGCGCCCCCGTGGTGTGGGGCGCCCCTCAGCCGTTGTCGCGAGCCGTTGCCGTACGGGCCAACCGGCCGACGGTCAGCCGCCGTTGCCGCCGCCCAGGATGTCGGGGAAGCCCGGAATGTGCCAGCCGCCGCCCGGCTTGTTGCCGCCGCCGTGGCCCCGGCCGGGCTTGTGCTTGCCGCGGCCCTTGTCGTCCTCCTGGTGCCGGTCCTTGGCCGGATCGTCGATCGGGACGGTGGGCAGCTGGGGCGCGGGCCGGCCGTCGAGGGCGCCGGTCATCGCGTCGCGCCAGATGGGGCCGGGGGTGTCGGCGCCGTAGACCTTGTCGTGCGGGACCCCGCCGATGCTGATGTCGTACATCTTGCGCTTGTGCATCGGGTCGCCGACCCAGACCGCACCGGCCGCGTTCGGGGTGTAGCCGACGAACCAGGCGGCGTAGCGGCTGTCGCTGGTGCCGGTCTTGCCGGCGCTGTCCCGGCCCTGGAGGCCGGCCTCCTTGCCGGTGCCGTCCTCGACGACGCCCTTGAGCAGGGTGTTGATCGTGTCGGCGGTCCGCTTGGACATCGCGCTGCGGCAGCTGGTCTGCGGGACCTTCAGCGCCCGGCCGCGCGCGTCGGTGATCGACTCGATGGCGACGGGGGAGCAGTACTCGCCGCCGTTGGCGAAGGCGGCGTAACCGGAGGCCATGGTCAGCGGCGACATCTCCTGCACGCCCAGCGTCATCGACGGGACCTGCTGCAGGGGCTTGCCGTCCGCCCGCTCGATGCCCATCTTCTGGGCCATCTTCACCGCGGGGCAGATACCCATGTCGCTGATCAGCTGCACGAAGTAGGTGTTGACCGACTTCGCGGTCGCCTCCTTCATGGCGTACGGGCCGACCTCTTCCTTGTTCTCGTTCTGCGTCGTGTCGGTGCCCTGCCACTCGCCGTCGCAGGTCTGGACCGGGCTCGGGTACGGCATCCGGTACGGCGAGGGGTACTCCTGCTCCGGATTCGTCCCCTGTTCCAGCGCGGCCGCCGCGATCACCGGCTTGAAGGTCGACCCGGGCTGGTAACCGGCGCCGCCGCCCATGTCGTGGTCGACCGAGAGGTTGATCACGGTCTGGTTCTCGCCGAAGCCGTACGGGCGCGACTGGCCCATGCCGAGGATCTTGCCGGTTCCCGGCTCGACGAGGGTGGCGGCACCGGCGACCGGGTCGTCGTCGTAGACGTGGTCGCTCAGCGAGGCCTGGACCGACTTCTGGGACTGCGGGTCGAGGGTGGTGCGGATGGTCATGCCGCCCTCGTTCCAGCGCTGCAGGCGGACCTTCCGGTTCTTGCCGAAGTTCTTGCTGCTGAGGAAGACCTTGCGGATGTAGTCGCAGAAGAAGCCGGCGCCGTCGGCGGCGGTGATGCAGCCGTTCTTGGGACGGCTGATCGCCAGCTTGACCGGCTTCTTGGCGGCCGCGTCGGCCTGCGCCTGGCTGACGTCCTTCATATCGGCCATCCGCTGCAGCACGGTGTTGCGCCGCTTGGTGGCCTCCTGCGGGGCGCTGACCGGGTCGTAGCGGGTGGGCGACTGGACGATGCCGGCCAGCAGCGCCGACTCCTCCAGGTTGAGGTCCTTGGCGTGCTTGCTGAAGTAGCGCTGGGCGGCCGCCTCGACGCCGTAGGCCTGCTGCCCGAAGAACGTGATGTTCAGGTAGTTCTGCAGGATCTTCCGCTTGCCGAGTTCCTTCTCGACCTGGATCGCGTACTTCAGCTCCTTGACCTTGCGGCCGAGGGTCTGCTGGGTGGCCTGCGCGACCTTGTCCGCGTTGTCGCCGGCCTCCTCGATGAAGACGTTCTTCACGTACTGCTGGGTCAGCGTCGAGGCGCCCTGGGAGACACCGCCCGACTGGGCGTTCTTGTTGACCGCCCGCAGGATGCCCTTCACGTCGACGGCGCCGTGCTCGTAGAAGCGCGCGTCCTCGATCGCGACGATCGCCTTCCGGACGTACGGCGACATCTCGTCGAGGCCGACGACCGTACGGTCCCGGGAGTAGACCTTGGCGATCTCGCCGCCCTTCGCGTCCAGAATCCTGGTCCGCTGGCTGAGCGGTGGCGTCTTGAGGTTCGCCGGGATCTCGTCGAAGCCCTCGACCGACCCCTTGGCGGTCAGACCGAGCGCCCCGGCCGCCGGGAGCGCAAGACCGGCGAGGACCGCTCCGGCCAGGGCGCTGACACCGAGGAACTTGGCGGCCTGCTGCGTCTTGGACAGACCTCCGCCATCGCGCTTCTTAGGCATGAGAGCAGCCTACGTTCTCCATCCGCCGGACAGGGGCGCACGTGTTCGTTTAGCCTGTCCTCAGCTGCCACAGCCGAACGGTTACGCATCGGTTCGTCAAGCCCCACTTCCCGCGGGACGCGCCCCCACGTGCCCGCAGGTGTCGAGGAAAACCCCGTGTCAGGGCGGTGAACTGTCCCGCCTTGTACGCAAAGTGACGTATGCCGCACGGTCACTCCGTTGGGTGATCTGCCGCATACGCATAGTCCGTTCGGGCCATCCAAGATTGGGCCCGAAGGGGGTGTTGCGCCCTGCCTGCCTTCCGTAACGTCCTCAACTGGCAACGGTGAATATGCCGCTTGCCGCCGTGGGGGAGCCTCGATTCGGGAGAGGACGGCGCCAGCATGGGCTGGGTAACCGACTGGAGTACGCAGGCAGCGTGCCGCACGACCGATCCGGATGAGCTGTTCGTTCAAGGGGCGGCGCAGAACCGCGCCAAGGCGGTGTGCACCGGATGTCCGGTGCGCACGGAGTGCCTGGCCGACGCCCTGGACAACCGGGTGGAGTTCGGCGTGTGGGGCGGGATGACCGAACGCGAGCGGAGGGCGCTGCTGCGTCGCCGCCCGACCGTGACGTCATGGCGCCGGCTGCTGGAGACAGCGCGTACGGAATACGAGCGGAGCACGGGCATCCTGCCGGTGGACTGTGACGACGAAGCCTTCGACGCATTGGCCGCGGTGGGATAGCCGCGGGCGGGCACGGCCGGAGAAGTCGGCCGAGAAGGTTCGGTTGATGGCGCGGTCTGATCGGCCACCTGAGCGCCCTGGGCGTCAGTGGCCGTGAGATGCACCGGAGTTGGAGGCATGGATGGGGGGTGGGCGCGCTGATCCGGCGCGCCCGGTGAAGACGTCATACGACGCCGGGGTGTGTGGTGAAGGGCGCTTCGTCGGTGAGGGGTGGCTGAACCGGCCGTGCGTACGGGCCAGTCGGCTCAGTCGTCGGTGTCCGTGGGGTTCAGCGCCAGACGGTCGCCGATGGCACGCAGCCCCGCGAGGTCATGGACATCGCCGGGCAGCGCGGCGACCTCGGTCACCGGAACCTCGGGGTGCAGCGCGGTGAAGCGGTCCCGCGTGCGCCGTTCGCGCGCGAGGACCTGCATGCGTTCGGCGTGCAGTCGTAGCAGTCCGGCGGCCAGTTGAGCCGCTGAGGCCTGGGTGGATGTCGCGGGCTCCGCCACGGCGGGGGAGTGGCCGTCGGCGGTACGTGATCCAGCCTTCCCGCCGTCGAGATCCACAATGCCGTCGGCGGCAAGATTATTTTCCGCCCGGTCGGGTGCGGGACCGGCCACGGTGCCCGGGGCCGCGTCGGCCTCCGCTTCGGTGTCCGCGGGGGCGTCCGCGTGGGTGTCCTCCGCCATGCGGTCCGTGAGGGCCTCCGCCGCGGCCAGGGCGCGCTCGGCGCTCAGTTGGGCGGCGCCGCTGCCGTGTACGCGGTTCAGCACGAGGCCGGCCAGCGGCATCTGCTCGGCGGCCAGCCGCTCGACGAAGTACGCCGCCTCGCGCAGCGCGTCCCGCTCCGGCGCGGCCACCACGAGAAACGCCGTGCCGGGCGCCTGCAGCAGGCGGTAGGTGGCGTCCGCGCGGGTGCGGAAGCCGCCGAACATGGTGTCCATCGCGGCCACGAACGTCTGGACGTCGCGCAGCAGTTGACCGCCCATGAGCTTGCTGAGGGTGCCGGTCATCATCGACATGCCGACGTTGAGGAACTTCATCCCGGCCCGGCCGCCGACCTTCGCCGGCGCCATCAGCACCCGGATGAACTTGCCGTCCAGGAAGGAGCCCAGGCGCTTGGGAGCGTCCAGGAAGTCCAGCGCGGAGCGGCTCGGCGGGGTGTCGACGATGATCAGGTCCCACTCGTCGTTCGCGCGCAGCTGGCCGAGCTTCTCCATGGCCATGTACTCCTGCGTGCCCGCGAAACCGGCCGACAGGGACTGGTAGAAGGGGTTCTCCAGGATGGCGCGGGACCGCTCGGCGTCCGCATGGCCCTCGACGATCTCGTCGAAGGTGCGCTTCATGTCCAGCATCATCGCGTGGAGTTCGCCGCCCGCGGACTCGTCGACGTCCTTGACCTGGCGCGGGACGTTGTCCAGCTCGGAGATGCCCATGGACTGGGCCAGCCGCCGGGCCGGGTCGATGGTGAGCACGACGACCTTGCGGCCGCGCTCGGCCGCGCGCACCCCCAGCGCCGCGGCGGTCGTGGTCTTGCCGACGCCCCCCGAACCGCAGCACACCACGATGCGGGTGGCCGGGTCGTCGAGCAGCGTGTCGACCTCGAGCCGCGGGGCCGAGGCGTCCAGCGTCGTGGTGTCCGAGGTCATATGGGCCCCTGTTTCCGCAGGTCTCTCGCCAGGCGGTAGAGCCCGGCGAGGTCCACTCCCTCGGGGAGCAGCTCCAACTCGTAGGTGGGCAGGCCGATGGCGGTCAGTTCGGCGTGTTCGGCGCGCTCCAGCTCGACCCGCTCGGCGTGTTCGCGTGCCTGCTCCAGGAGGGGGTCGATCAGCCGCTCCGCCAGACCGCCGCGGCGGGCACCGCCCAGACCGGCCTGGGAGAGCGCCTTGGCGACGCCCCCGCGGGCGCTCCGGGCGGCGGTGTCCAGATCGCCGTTGTCCAGCAGCGCCGGGCGGGTCATGTTGATGACGATGCCGCCCACGGGGATACCGGCGGCGCGCAGCTCCTCGACCCCGTCGGCGGTCTCCTGGACGGGCATCTCCTCCAGGAGCGTCACCAGATGCACCGCGGTCTCGGGCGACTTGAGGACCCGCATCACGGCCTGCGCCTGGTTGTGGATCGGGCCGATCTTCGCCAGACCGGCCACCTCGTCGTTGACGTTGAGAAAGCGGGTGATGCGGCCGGTCGGCGGGGCGTCCATCACCACCGCGTCGTAGACGAACTTGCCGTTCTTGTCCTTGCGGCGGACCGCTTCGCACGCCTTGCCGGTCAGCAGGACGTCCCGCAGGCCCGGTGCGATGGTCGTGGCGAAGTCGATCGCGCCGAGCTTCTTCAGCGCCCGGCCCGCGCTGCCCAGCTTGTAGAACATCTGGAGGTAGTCCAGGAGGGCGCGTTCGGCGTCGATGGCGAGGGCGTGGACCTCGCCGCCCGCCCGTCTCCCGGCACCGCCGCGCGCGGCGTCGCCGCCGGACTCGGCGCGCACGGACGCCCACGGCGAGGCGCCTTCCGACGCCGGACCCACCGCGATCTTGCGCTCCTCGTACGGAAGCGCTTCGGTCTCGAACAACTGGGCAATGCCCTGTCGGCCCTCGACCTCGACCAGGAGGGTACGGCGCCCCTCGGTGGCGAGGGCGAGGGCGAGGGCAGCGGCGACCGTGGTCTTGCCGGTGCCGCCCTTGCCGCTGACGACATGGAGCCTGCTCACGCAAAGGAGCCTAACCAGTCCTCGTCCCGGCTACGCACGGGATACGCCTGGGAAGCCCCGGATATCTGCCGCCGGCCCGTCCGGGACGGATCAGGGATGATCCGTAGGGGTCCGGCGGCCGGGGCCGTGACCAGGCCACCGGACGCCGTGCGGGACGGCTGGGAGCGGGCCGCGGCGGACGGCGTCCACCGAGGTCCTGGACAGGCATTACGCTCGGCCCATGACCAAGTGGGAATACGCGACCGTGCCGCTCCTCGTGCACGCGACGAAGCAGATTCTGGACACCTGGGGCGAGGACGGCTGGGAGCTGGTCCAGGTCGTTCCGGGCCCGAACAACCCCGAGCAGCTGGTGGCCTACCTGAAGCGGGAGAAGCAGGCGTGAGCGCGGCCGAGGACAAGATCGCGGCGCTCGGGCTCAAGCTGCCGCAGGTCGTGCCGCCGCTCGCCGCCTACCAGCCCGCGGTGCGCTCCGGCGCCTATGTGTACACCTCCGGCCAGCTGCCGATGGTGGACGGCGCACTGCCGGTCACCGGCAAGGTCGGTGCCGAGGTCGGCGCCGAACAGGCCAAGGAACTCGCCGCGACCTGCGCGCTCAACGCGCTGGCCGCCGTGAAGTCCGTCATCGGTGACCTCGACAAGATCCAGCGGGTCGTGAAGGTCGTCGGCTTCGTGGCCTCCGCGCCGGACTTCACCGGCCAGCCCGGTGTCATCAACGGCGCCAGCGAATTGCTGGGCGAGGTCCTCGGCGACAAGGGCGTGCACGCCCGGTCCGCGGTGGGCGTGGCGGTGCTGCCGCTCGACGCGCCGGTCGAGGTCGAGATCCAGGTCGAGATCGCCGAATAGGCACCCGCAGCGACACCGGCACCCCTGGTGTGTGCCGTACGCCGGAGGGCCCCGCGCAGGTGGGGCCCTCCGGCGCGAAAGAGGCCCTCGAACATCCGCGCGCGAGCGCATAGCATCCGGCCATGTCGTCCACGACCAATGGCCAGTGGTACCCGCCGGAGTGGCCGGACCGTATCCGGGCGCTCGCGAACGGCGAGCTGACCCCTGCCGAGCCCCGGCGGGCCGCGACCGTCCTGCTGCTGCGGGACTCCGCCTCCGGCCGCCCCGATGTCCACATGCTGCGCAGACGCGCCTCCATGGCCTTCGCCGGAGGCGCGTACGCCTATCCGGGCGGGTCCGTCGATCCCCGTGACGAGCGGCCGGTGGCCTGGGCCGGCCCGTCACGCGCCCAGTGGGCGGTCCGGATGGGAGTCGACCCGGCCACCGCGCAGAGCATCGTCTGTGCGGCGGTCCGCGAGACGTTCGAGGAGTCGGGCGTGCTGCTCGCCGGCGCCTCCGCCGACACCGTTGTCGCGGACACCACGGGCGAGGACTGGGAGGCGGACCGCGCCGCCCTGGTCGCCCATGAGGTGTCCTTCGCCGACTTCCTGGACCGCCGCGGCCTGATGCTGCGCTCCGATCTGCTGGGCGCCTGGGCCCGCTGGATCACCCCGGAGTTCGAACCACGGCGCTACGACACCTGGTTCTTCGTCGCCGCACTGCCCGAGGGCCAGCGCACCCTCCCCCAGGGGCCGGCACCGGGCCCCGGTCCGGCGGGGACGCCCAGCGCCTCCACCGAGGCCGACCTCGCGCTGTGGATTCGGCCGGAGGAGGCCGCCGCCGGCTACGACCGCGGTGAGCTGCTGATGATGCCGCCGACCATCGCCACCCTGCGCGGGCTCCAGCCGTACGCCACCGCCGCCGACGCGCTGGCCGCGGCGGAGGCCCAGGACCTGACGCCGGTGCTGGCCCGGGCCCGCCTGGTGGGCGGCGAGATCGAGCTGAGCTGGCCGGGGCACGAGGAGTTCACCAAACACATCACACGGACGGACGCCGGTACCGGTGCCCCCGGGGGCGGTGCCCCTGGTGGGCGCACGGACGGCGCCGGCCCCTCGGGAGGGACCTCCGCATGACCGACGCAGCCGCCCTCCCCGGTCAGCCCCGCGGTGGCGTGATCGCGGGGCCCGCGACCGCGCGCGCCCACTGCGTGCTGGCCCCGAACCCGTCGCCGATGACGCTGGACGGCACCAACACCTGGATCGTCGCCGAGCCGGACTCCGGCCTCGCGGTCGTCATCGACCCCGGACCGCTCGACGAGAGCCACCTCCGCGCCGTCATCGACACCGCCGAGCGGGCCGGCAAGCGCGTCGCGCTGACCCTGCTGACGCACGGTCACCCGGACCACTCCGACGGCGCCGCCCGGTTCGCCGAGCTGACCGGCTCGTCCGTACGGGCACTGGACCCGGCACTGCGCCTGGGCGACGAGGGGCTCGAAGCGGGCGATGTCATCACCACCGGAGGCCTGGAACTGCGGGTGGTGCCCACACCGGGCCACACCGCGGACTCGCTCTCCTTCCACCTCCCGGCCGACCGCGCGGTCCTGACCGGGGACACGATCCTGGGGCGCGGCACCACCATGGTCGCGCACCCCGACGGGCGGCTCGGCGACTACCTGGACTCGCTGCGCCGGCTGCGCTCCCTGACGGTCGACGACGGGGTGGCGACGGTCCTGCCGGGCCACGGGCCGGTGCTGAACGACGCTCAGGGGGCGGTGGAGTTCTATCTGGCGCACCGGGCGAACCGGCTCGCCCAGGTGGAGACCGCCGTCGAGGCCGGCCATCGCACCCCCGCCGAGGTCGTCGCGAGCGTGTACGCGGATGTCGACCGTTCCCTGTGGCCGGCCGCCGAGCTGTCGGTACGGGCACAGCTGGACTATCTGGGCGTCTCACCGCCGCCGATGCCCATCACGTCCAGGACGGCCTGGATGCCGACCAGTTGGAGGGCGATGTACGGCATCGTGGCGAGGATGCCGGTGAGC
>NZ_JBSFJF010000032.1:0-36092 GCF_053597915.1 Streptomyces sp. NPDC001219
AGTGACAAGGGTGTGGGGCTGGGGTTGTCGATCGTGCGGTCGGTGGTGCGGGCGCATGACGGGACGATCACGGCGCGTCCGCGGGAGGGCGGCGGACTGGTGATGCGGGTCGTCCTGCCGCTGTAGGTGCGGGGCCCGTCCGCTGCCGTGCGCCGGGTGCGTACGCCCTCCGCCCGGCTGCGTACGCACCGGGGGTATCCGGGCCGGCGGCGGCTCCCGTACCCCCGCCCCGTACCGCGTCCGTGGTAGCGGGCGCGCGCACCCTACTCCCCGGGGAGGCCACCGGGTTCCGCCCGGGGTACCGGCGCCCCGCGGCGCACCCTCCCTAGGATTCACGTATGGATCTCCGAGGTATCCGACCGCGCGGCCGGCGCCGGTACGCCGCCGCGGGCGCGCTGGCCGTCCTCATAGGAGGCGGCACCTGGGCGGCCGCCTCCTCGGACGCCGCGCCCGCCGTCCACCGCACGGACCGGCTGATGACCATGCCGGACCGGCCCGGCAGCACGGAGAAGGTACGGATCGACACCTCCTTCTTCACCGCCGGGGACTCCGCCGGGCGGCGGCCCGCGGTGCTGCTCGCCCACGGCTTCGGCGCCAGCAAGGCCAACCTGCGCCCCCAGGCCGAGCGGCTGGCCCGGGACGGCTACGCCGTGCTGACCTGGTCGGCGCGCGGCTTCGGGAAGTCCACCGGCAGGATCGGGCTGAACGACCCGGACGGTGAGGTCGCCGACGTCCGCCGGCTGGTCGACTGGCTGGCCGAGCGCCCCGAGGTGCGCCTCGACAAGGACGGCGACCCCCGGGTGGGGATGGCCGGCGGCTCCTACGGCGGGGCGATCTCGCTGCTGGCGGCCGGCCACGACCGGCGGATCGACGCGATCGCCCCGCAGATCACCTACTGGAACCTCGCCGACGCCCTCTTCCCGCACGGTGTGTTCAAGAAGCTGTGGGCCGGGATCTTCTTCACCACCGGCTCGGCGGGCGCCCCCACCGGCTCCGCGGGCGAAGCGCCCACCACGTCCGGGGGCTGCGGGCGCTTCGAGCCCGCGCTGTGCCGGATGTACGAGCGGGTCGCCGTCAAGGGCAGGCCGGACGACGCGGCCCACAAACTCCTGGCGGACCGCAGCCCGGCCGCCGTCGGTGACCGCATCAAGGTGCCGACCCTGATCATGCAGGGCCAGACCGACTCGCTGTTCCCCCTCGACCAGTCCGACGCGCTGTACAAGAAGCTCCGCGAGAACGGGGCGCCGGCCGGCATGGACTGGATCGCCGGCGGCCACGACGGCGGGGACCGGGAGACCGCCCGCCTGGAGGGACGCACCAAGGCCTGGTTCGACCGCTATCTCAAGGGCGACGAGCACGCCGGGACCGGGCCCGGATTCCGCATCAGCCGCAGCGGGGGAGTGGACTCCACCAACGGCGCGGTGCGGCTGGGCGGGGCGAGCGCCGACCGCTACCCCGGACTGGACCACGACCCCCGGCGGGTCCGGCTGGCCGGCCGCACCCAGACCTTCAGCAACCCGCCCGGCGCCGGACCGCCGGCGATCTCCGCGGTGCCCGGGGTCGGCGCGCTCGGCAACCTCTCCTCGCTCGGCGCCGGCGGGCTGTCCCTGGACTTCCCCGGCCAGTACGCCCGCTTCGAGTCGGCGCCGCTGCGCACCCCCGTCCATCTCACCGGCCGCCCCACCGCCACCGTCCACGTCCGGTCCGAGACCCGGGACGCGGTGTTCTTCGCCAAGGTCTACGACGTCGCCCCGGACGGCCGCCGCCAGGTGCTGCCGTCCCAGCTCGTCACCCCGTACCGGATCGAGGACGCCCGGCACGGCCGCACCGTGCGGCTCCGGATGCCCGCCGTCGACCATGAGTTCGCGGCCGGGCACCGGATGCGGCTGGTGCTCTCCGCCACCGACCTCGGCTACGCCTCACCGGCCGAACCCGCCTCCTTCACCGTCTCCCTGCCGGACGGTGCCCTCGACGTGCCCACCGCGCCCGCGGTGCGCGGCGCAGCCGCCCCGCTGCCCGCCTGGACCTGGGCGCTGCCCGCCGGGGCCGCGGTGGTCGCCGCGCTGCTGCTCACCGCCCGCCGCCGGACCGCGGCGCCCGCGCCCGACCCGGCGCTCGCCGAGGTCCCGCTGCAGATCAGCGACCTGAGCAAGCGGTACGCGAAGTCCACCGACCTTCCCCAAGCTCTCAACTTCGTTCGAGCAGGGGAGACCCCAACCGCCGTACGGGAGTTGTCCTTCCGCGTCGAGAAGGGGCAGGTGCTGGGGCTGCTGGGGCCCAACGGCGCCGGCAAGACCACCACCCTGCGGATGCTGATGGGGCTGATCACCCCCGACGAGGGCGAGATCAGGATCTTCGGGCAGGCCGTCCGGCCGGGCGCCCCGGTGCTGTCGCGGGTCGGCGCGTTCGTGGAGGGCCCCGGCTTCCTGCCGCATCTGTCCGGCCGCGCCAACCTCGACCTGTACTGGCAGGCCACCGGCCGGCCCGCCGCCGACGCGCACCTCGACGAGGCACTGGAGATCGCCGGACTCGGCGACGCCCTGCAACGCGCCGTGCGCACCTACTCCCAGGGCATGCGCCAGCGTCTCGCCCTGGCCCAGGCGATGCTCGGGCTGCCGGATCTGCTGATCCTCGACGAGCCGACGAACGGCCTCGACCCGCCGCAGATCCGGGAGATGCGGGACGTGATGATCCGCTACGCCGCCGCCGGACGTACCGTCATCGTCTCCAGCCATCTGCTGTCCGAGGTCGAACAGAGCTGTACCCACCTGGTCGTCATGGACCGCGGCCGGCTGGTGCGGTCCGGCCCGGTCGACGAGATCACCGGCTCCGGCGACACCCTGCTGATCGGGGTCGCCGAGGAGGTCGGCGACGCCGTGGTGGAGAAGGTGGCCGCGCTGCCGGGCGTCGCCTCGGCCGTACGCGCCGAGGGCGGTCTGCTCGTACGGCTCGACGGCCTCGGCACGCCCCGACTGCTCGCCGAACTCCTCCGGCTGGAGGTCCCGGTGGACCGCGTCGGCCCGCACCGCCGCCTGGAGGACGCCTTCCTCACCCTGATCGGAGGGGACCGATGACCGCGACCACCACGGGGCGGGCGCCGGGCTACCGCCCGCGCCGCACCCTCCCGCTGCGCGTCGAGGCCCGCCGCCAACTGCTGCGCCGCCGCACGCTGGTGATCGCCGCCGTGCTGACGCTGCTGCCGTTCGTGCTGGTGGCGGCGTTCGCGATCGGCGGCGACCCGGCCGGCCGGGGCCGGGTCACGCTGATGGACACCGCCACCGCGTCCGGCGGCAACTTCGCCGCCACCGCGCTGTTCGTCTCCGCGGGCTTTCTGCTGGTGGTGCCGGTGGCGCTGTTCTGCGGTGACACGGTCGCGTCCGAGGCGAGCTGGTCCTCGCTGCGCTATCTGCTCGCCGCGCCGGTGCCGCGGGCCCGGCTGCTGCTGAGCAAGCTCACCGTCGGGCTGGCGTTCAGCGCCGCCGCGATGCTGGTGCTGCCGCTGGTCGCGCTGGCCGTGGGCAGCGCCGCGTACGGCTGGGGACCGCTGCAACTGCCCGCCGGCGGCGCGCTGTCCGCGGGCGAGACGGTGCCGCGGCTGGCGGTCGTGGTCGGCTATGTCTTCGTCAGCCAGCTGGTCACCGCGGCCCTGGCGTTCTGGCTGTCGACGGTGACCGACGCGCCGCTGGGCGCGGTCGGCGGCGCCGTCGGGCTGACCATCGTCGGCAACGTCCTCGACCAGGTCACCGCCCTGGGCGCCTGGCGGAACGTGCTGCCGGCGCACTGGCAGTACTCCTGGGCGGACGCCCTGCAGCCCCGGCTGGAGTGGTCCGGGATGATCCAGGGGGCGTCGGTCTCGGTGGCGTACGCGCTGGTGCTGTGCGCGCTGGCGTTCCGGGGGTTCGCGCGCAAGGACGTGGTGTCGTGACGGCGGGGTGCCGGGCCGCGGCACCTGCCCCCGGGGCCGGTCCCGTCAGGCGGCCGGTCCCTGCAGGTGGGCGCTGACCCAGCGCATCGTGCCCTCGCCGAGGCCCCGCACATAGGTCGCCGCGCTGTGGGTGCCGCCCGGCACTATCTGGAGCCGGGTGTGCACCGGGCCGTGCCCGTAGCGCGCGAGGAACCTCCGTACCTTCGGCAGCACCGTGTGCTCCCGGGAGCCGTCCTGGAACGCCAGGTAGACGTCGGGGCCGCCGCGCGCCATCAGGCGGCGGGCCAGCACCTCCGGGTTGTTCTCCCGCTCCACGTCGGCATGCCCCTTCCACAGGGGTGAGTCGGGCACGATGTCCGGCCCGTTGGGTATCGCGACCTTGAACGTGTCCGGGTGCTGGAGGACGTTCCTCAGCGCCGCGAACCCGCCCGACGAGGAGCCCATGATCGCCCAGGCGTCGCGGGTCCTGAGGGTGCGGAAGTTCTGCCGTACGAGGTCGGGCACGTCCTGGCTGAGCCAGGTGCCGATCTTCGGCCGGCCGGGTATGTCGCTGCCGTCGTGGTACTGCCTGTCGTCGGGGTTGAGCACCGGCATGACGACGATGAACGGCAGGCTGCTGCCGTTCCCCGACCAGCGGGCGAGGTTCTCCTGCAGCTTGAGGTCGGGGCCGGTCCAGTAGTTGGCGGGTAGCCGTGGGAGCCGGGCAGCGCCTCCATCACCCGGAAGCCCATGTGCGCGTTCCGCTTCTCGTAGTACTCCGGCGGCGCCCAGACCCAGACCTTCCCGGTGAAGCCCGACTTGGGGCCGTGCAGGGTGGTCACCCCGATCGGGGTGTTCCGGCCGGCTCCGCCGACCCGGCTCTCCTCCTCGAAGCTGACGGGCTTCGAGGGCCACTGCACCAGCGAGCGCTCCCCCGGCGGGCCGGCCCCGAGCGCGGCGTCCGCCTGGGTGCTGCCGAAGCGTACGGGGGCGGAGGCCCGGGAGGCGCCGGTGCCGCAGCCGGCCGTGGTGACGAGGACGGTCAGGGCGAGCAGCGCGGTCACCGGGCGGAACAGGGCTCTGTGCACGGGTCTTTCTCCCTGCCGGGCAGCCGGGACCGGTCCCGGCTGTGGAGCAAGAGGAAGAGGGGCGTCCGCCGGTTTCCCCGTGACGGTGTCGGCTTCCTCGCACCGGCCGCCCGGAATCCCGGCATTCCCTTCGTGACCTGGGGTGTTCCCCGTGGAGCGGGAAGGCTGCTTTACCGGGATTTTCCCGGCGCACGGGCCGGGATGCGGGAACGCGGAGCCTGCCCGGGGCTTTCCGGAACCCCCGGCTCCGGCGCCGTATCCTCTCGCTATGACCTGGTCGCGTGCGCTCAAGGAGGCCGCCCGCTCGGGGCTGACCATCGAGCGGACCAAGCTCACCCCGCTGATCGCGATCCGCGGCTCGGCCGGCGTCGCCATCGTCATCGGGCTGTGCCTGTGGCTCGGTGACCCGGCCCTGGCGGTCTCCTCCGCCTTCGGCGCGTTCTCCTCCGGCATCGTCACCTTCCAGCGCAGCATGCGGCCGCGCCCGGTGCTCGCGCTCGCCGTCGCCGGCGCGCTGGCGGTCTCCACCTTCCTCGGCTACCTGGCCGCCGCCCATGTCGTCGCCTTCGTCCTGCTGCTGGCCGGCTGGACCTTCCTGGCGGGCATGGCCTGGGCGATCGGCCCGGTCTCCGGGCTGGCCGGCACCCAGACCGTGGCGATCATGCTCGTCACCGTCACCCTGCCGACGTCCGTCCTCGGCGCGGCCGAACACGCCGCGCTGATCTTCTTCGGCGGCCTCGTCCAGGCCACCCTCATCGTGGTCTTCCCGGTCCGCCCCTGGGGCGTCCAGCGCGATGCGCTCGCCGACGCGCTGGCCGCCGAGGCCGACTACGCCCGGCGGCTGCGGCAGGACCCGGTCGCCCCGTTCGACCCGGCGCCGCTGATGGACGCCCGGCTCGCCTCCGCGGTGACCCCGCGTCAGGCCCGGCGCCGCCCCGTCCAGCTGCACGGCCCCCGCGGCCTGGCCGAACGCGTCCGGCCGGTCCTCGCCTCCCTCGCCGACCCGGTCGTCGGCGCCCCGCTGGAGGGGCCCGAACGCGACCGGGCCCGCGACCTGCTGGGCGCCGCCGCCACCGTCCTGGACGCCGTCGCCCACGCCGTACGGCACGCCCGCCCGGTCCGGCTGCCCCCCGAGGCGATGGCCACCCTCGAAGTCCCCGCGACCGGCCCGATGCTCCACGGGGCCGCCCGCCGCTCCGCCTACCGCCTGATCTCCCTGCTCGCCGACGCCGTCGAACTCACCGACGAGCCGGTCGAGGCCACCCGCCCCACCACCGAGTCCGAACGCGGCCATCTGCTGCGCCCCAGCGTCCCCAGGCTGGTGCCGGGCGCGCTGCGGGCCCTGCACCGCGAGGCGCGCTGGACCTCGCACATCTTCCGGCACGCCCTCCGCGTCGCCGCGGTCGCCGCCGCCGGCTATCTGCTGGGCACCGCGCTGCCGTTCGGCCACGGCTACTGGGCGCCGCTGGCCTCCGTCATGGTGATGCGCCCCGACTTCGCGCAGACCTACTCCCGCGGCATCGCCCGTTTCATCGGCACCCTCGTCGGTGTCGGCATCGCGGGGGCGCTGATGGCCGTGGCGCATCCGGGCACGTACGTCAGCGCCGGGCTGGCCGTGGTCTGTGTCGCGCTGATGTACCTGCTGATGCGCACCGGCTTCTCGGTGACCTCGGCGTGTGTGGCCGCCTATGTCGTCTTCCTGCTCGGCATCGCCGGCGCCGGCTGGGAGCAGACCGTCCAGGAACGCGTCGTGCTGACCCTCCTCGGCGGGCTCCTCGCGATGCTGTCGTACGCGCTGTTCCCCGCCTGGGAGACCCCCAAGCTCCGCGACCGCCTCGCCGAGTGGCTGGCCGCCAACGGGGAGTACGCGCTGGCCGTCTTCGACCTCTACGCCACACCCGCCGAACGCCGCCCCCGGCAGGTCCGCGACGCCCTGCTGGACTCCCGCGCCGCCCGCGCCGCCTGGGAGGAGAGCGAGGCACGGGCCGAGAAGGAGCCGGTGCGCCACCGCGGGCTCTCCCTCACCTCGGCGAAGGCGGCCAGCACCGCGCTCGCCACGATGGGCCGGGTGACCATGATCCTGGAGGTCCACCTCCCCGAACGGGACGCCGCGTCCTCACCGGGCGCCACGGCCTTCGCCTTCGAACTGCGCGCCTCCCTGGAGGAGGCCACCCGGGCGGTCCGGGAACGGGGCGAACTGAACTGGAGCGAGCTGCGGGCCGTATGGGAGAGGTGGGACGCGGAGGACGAGAACCGCGGTGTCGCCCTGCGCGTCGCCGACCTGCTCCTCGACGCCCTCGACGACCTGGCCGGGGCACTGGCCGGGGAGCCGGACACGGACGGCGCGGCGGCGTCCGGCACGGAGGAGAATGGCAGCCGGTGAAGGAGGGGAGGCACGGAGGGGAACCATCAGGAGCCACCGGTAGTCTTAACGATTGCCCGCAATGAACACCATTGGTAGCCCATGGGGTTGTCTGAAGCGCAATGCCCCGGGATTCCACCCCGTCGCGAGAGAGCACACGAACCCCCCATGGCGTCCAGCACTTCGTCCGGTACGTATGACATAGGCATCGACCTCGGCACCGCCAACACCCTGGTGTACGCCCGCGGCAAGGGCGTGGTGCTGAACGAGCCGTCCGTCGTCGCGGTCAACGCCGCCGGTGAGGTGATCGCCGTGGGCCTGGACGCCAAGCGCACCATCGGCCGCACCCCCTCCGGGATCACCGCGATGCGTCCCCTGCGCGAAGGTGTCATCGCCGACTTCGACGCCGCCGAGCAGATGCTCCGCGCCCTGATGAAGAAGGCCCTGCCCAGCCGCCGTTTCTCCCGGCCGCGGCTCGTCATCTGCGTCCCCTCCGGCATCACGGGTGTCGAGCGGCGCGCGGTCATCGACTCCGCCCGGGGCGCCGGCGCCCGCGAGGTGCACCTCATCGAGGAGCCGATGGCCGCCGCGATCGGTGCCGGGCTCCCGGTGGACGAGCCGGTCGGCTGCATGGTGGTGGACATCGGCGGCGGCACGACCGAGGTCGCCGTCGTCTCCATGGGCGGGCTGGTCACCTCCCAGTCCGTACGGGTCGCCGGGGACGCCCTGGACGCCGCCGTCAGCGCCTACATCAAGAAGAAGCACTCCCTGGACATCGGCGAGCGCACCGCCGAGGACATCAAGATCGCGATCGGTTCGGCGGTCTGGACGCCGGTCGACGTCGACGAGGAAGGCGAGCCCGAGCGCCCGTCCTCCTACACGGTCCGCGGCCGTGACCACGTCAACGGCCTGCCCCGCGTCCAGGAGATCACCGAGGAGGAGATCCGCGAGGCGCTGGCCGAGCCGGTCGACGCGATCGTCCGCGCCGTCCACCGCACCCTCGACGACTGCCCCCCGGAGCTCTCCGGCGACATCGTCGAGCACGGGATCGCCCTCACCGGCGGCGGCGCCCTGCTGCGCGGCCTGGACCGCAGGCTGCGCCAGGAGATGGGCGTCCCGGTCCGGGTCGCCGACGAGCCCCTGGACTGTGTGGTCAACGGCACCGCCAAGTGCGTCGACGAGTTCGCGTCCCTGCACGGCCTGTTGACGGGCGCGAAGGAACAACCGAGGCGCACGGTGCGGTTGTAGGGAGAGGCCGAGGGCGCGCGTGCCGCGTCCGGCCGGTTTGCCGTCCCGGCAAAAATCCTCGCGCGCGGTCGGGTGCCGCCATGATCGTGGGGGAGCGGTCGCGGGGACCGCGGGCCGCGCCGGACCGGGCCCGCCCGCGGCCGCCGCCCGCAGGCACCGCCACCACCGGCGGCGCCGCACTCCCCGAGGAGGATGCATGCCGCAGTCCGCCAAGACGCCGTCCACGCCGCCCACTTCCCCCGCCGCCCCGGTACCGCGGCCGCCGGCCGGCCCGCTGCCGGAGGCGGCCCACCGCACGGTCGAGGTCCCCGGCGGCCGCATCCACCTCGTGGAGCAGGGCAGCGGCCCCCTCGTCCTGATGGTCCACGGCTTCCCCGAGTCCTGGTACTCCTGGCGCCACCAGCTCCCGGCGCTCGCCGCCGCGGGCTACCGGGCGGTCGCCATCGACGTACGGGGCTACGGGCGTTCCTCGAAGCCCCGCGACGTGGCGGCCTACCGGATGCTCGCCCATGTCGCCGACAACGTCGCGGTGGTGCGCGCCCTCGGCGAGGAGACCGCGACCATCGTGGGCCACGACTGGGGCTCGCCCATCGCCGCCAACTCGGCGCTGCTGCGGCCCGACGTCTTCACCGCCGTGGCGCTGCTGAGCGTGCCGTACGCGCCCCGCGGCGGCGTCCGGCCCACCGAGGGCTTCGCGCGGCTCGGCGGCGGGGGCGAGTTCTACATCAACTACTTCCAGGAGCCGGGCCGGGCGGAGGCGGAGATCGAGCCCGGTGTCCGCGACTGGATCGCCGGGTTCTACGCCGTGGCCGCGGGCGACGCCAAGCGGGACGCCGCGCCCTCCGGGGCGGGCCGGGACCACGTCGGCAGCTTCTCGGTCGCCCCCGGCGGAAAGCTCTCCGACCGCTTCCCCGAGAAGCTCCCCCTGCCGCTGCCCTGGCTCACCGAGGCCGATCTCGACTTCTACGCGGGCGAGTTCGAGCGCACCGGCCTGACCGGCGGCCTCAACCGCTACCGCAACGTCGACCGGGACTGGGAGGACCTCGCCGCCTGGGACGGGGCCCCGATCAGGCAGCCGTCGCTCTTCATCGGCGGGGAGCACGACGCCCCCACCAACTGGATGGCCGACGCCATCAAGGCCTTCCCGCACACCCTCCCCGGCCTGTCCGCGTCCCACATCCTCGACGGCTGCGGCCACTGGGTCCAGCAGGAACGCCCCGAGGAGGTCAACCACCTGCTGCTCGACTGGCTGCAGACGCTGCCGGGGGCGGGGGCGGGGGCGGGTTCCTAGGGGGCGTTCCGCGCCCGGCTCATATAGGCCGCCAGCCCGTCCAGGATGCGCTCCAGGCCGAACTCCCCGGCCCGGTCCTGGGAGGCGGGGTCGGCGTCGGTGGCCGCGACGGCCGCGGCGACCGCGGGAAAGCGGTCGGCGCGGCCGGCCAGCAGTTCGTTCAGCGCCGCGCTCATGACCTGCTCGGGCTCCTTCGCCCGGGCGCTGCCCAGCCCCATCGAGGCCGAGGTCTGGGCGATGGCCCGGATGTGGCCGCTCACCACGACCACGGC
This sequence comes from Streptomyces sp. NPDC001219, assembly GCF_053597915.1. Lineage (NCBI taxonomy): Bacteria > Bacillati > Actinomycetota > Actinomycetes > Kitasatosporales > Streptomycetaceae > Streptomyces > Streptomyces sp. NPDC001219. Next base: position 10,166 of record NZ_JBSFJF010000032.1, read on the forward strand.
GTCGAGCTGCTCGGCGCCGGTCAGGCCGGTGTCCGTGAGCGCGGCGAGGGCGCGTTCGGTCCAGCCGAGTTCCATCGGGCCCATGACCCGGGGGCCGACGGCCGCGCCCAGCAGCCAGGGGTGCCGGTGGTAGACGGCCGCCAGCGCGTGCGCCCAGTCCCGTAGCGCGATCCGCCACGGCGCGTCGTCGCCCCGGCCGGCGGTGTCCGGCGCCGGTGCGCTCGGCGGTTCCCCCATCGCCCGGTCGATCATCAGCGCGACCAGCTCGCTCTTCCCCGGGACGTAGCGGTACAAGGACATCTTGGTGAAGTCCAGCTCGGCCGCGATCCGTTGCATGGAGACCGCCCCGAGGCCGCCGGTGTCGGCGAGGCCGATGGCGGTGGACGTGATCCGCTCCAGGCTCAGCGCCGGCTTGGGACCCCGGCTGGGCCGCTCGCGCCCGCCCCACAGCAGCTCGACACTGCCCGCCTGATCCCCGAACACACTGCGCTTCTCGTCGTCTTCCGCCATCCCCGCATCCTAGAACTGTGTCCGGGGTACACAGAACAGTGTCCATCGGATACAGTTTCTGGTGTCAGTACGACCGATCGACGGGGGAGCGTGCGATGAGGTACGGAACGACAGCGGGGCGTCCGGGCGCGGACCGGCCGGGCCGGGGTCAGGGGGAGCGAACGGCCGGGTCCCGGACGGAAGTCCTGATCTCCGGCGCGAGCGTGGCCGGCCCGGCCCTGGCCTACTGGCTCGGCCGCTACGGCTACCGGACGACCGTGGTCGAGGTGGCCCCCACCCTGCGCGGCGGCGGCTTCGCGGTCGACTTCCGCGGCGCGGCACACCGGACGGTCCTGGAGCGCATGGGCCTCCTGGACGCCGTCAGGCGGCAGGTCACCGGTCCCGGCGCTCCGCTGAGCTTCATCGACGGGCAGGGCCGTGAACTCGCCACGCTGCCGCCCGAGTTCGCCGCCGGGGACATCGAGATACTCCGTTCCGAGCTGTCCCGCCTCCTGCACGCGCACAGCCTGACCCCGCCCGGCACCGGCCCCTGTCCGGGCGTCGCCCCCGAGTACGTCTTCGGCGACTCCCTCACCTCCCTCACCGAGACCGCCGACGGCGTCCACGCCACCTTCGAGCGGGGCGCCCCGCGCACCGTCGGCCTCGTGATCGGCGCCGACGGACTGCACTCCACCGTGCGCCGGCTCGCCTTCGGCCCCGAGGAGCGGTTCGTCAGCCACCTCGGCTACCACTTCGCCGCGTGGGACCTGCCCGCGGAGGCCGGTGACCTCGGCGCCCGCCCGGTCGGCTACGGCGAACCGGGGCGGCTGGCGACGGTCGGCCGTCTGCCCCGCCGGGCCGCCGAGCCGGGCTACGCCGGCGAAGCCTTCTGCGTCTTCGCCTCGGAGGAGCAACTCCCCTACGACCGGCGGGACACCGGGGCCCGGAAGGAGGCAATAGCCCGCGCCTACGAAGGAGCCGGCTGGCGGATACCGGAACTCATCGGCACCCTGCGGAGGGCCGGGAACCTCTACGTCGACTCCCTCAGCCGCGCCGATGTGCCGCAGTGGTCCACGGGCCGCGTCGCGCTCCTCGGCGACGCCGCGTACGGCGCCACGCTCGGCGGGATGGGCACCGGCGCGGCGCTCGTCGGCGCCTATGTCCTCGCCGGTGAACTCGCCCTGGCCGGCGCCGACCACCGCACCGCCTTCGCCCGCTACGAAGCGAAGATGCGCCCCTACACCACCCCCTGCCAGGAAGGCGGCCGCGGTGCCGGTGAGTTCTTCGCCCCCGCCACCCAGGAGGCGATCGACGCCCGTAACACCGCCCTGAACACCCCTTCCGCCGTCACCGCCATGCTGGAGCGGGGCCATGACCTCTCCGCGGCGATCACGCTGGAGGACTATCCGGCCTCGGTCGCGGCGACCGCGAAAGCCCACGCGGAGCGGTCCTCCGAACCCACGGCGTGGTGAAGCCCCGCCAGTGTGCGCTGGGCCGATCGGGTGCACCGGTGTCAACGCGATTGCCCGGCGTCAACTCTTCTGGGTTACTGGTGAGGCCTGGTCGGTGGCCGTCCATCCCCCTCGGGCTTCGGTAGTCGGCCCGCCCACCAGTCCTCTTCGCTGCAGGGCTGTGAAGGACGGCCAGGAGCGTGACGGCCCCCGCACCGCCCAGGTGTGAGTCCGGCCGCTGAGCGCCCGTCCGCGTCGTCCTCCTGTGCGGCCGGCTGCTGCCAAGAGCTCGGATTCCGGCTTGTGTGCCATGCCAGTTCACGAGCGGGCCGAGCGACGCGCTCACACAGCAGGAGGACATTCATGTCTACACCCACACTCCCGCCGGTGCTGCCGGGCTTCCCGCTCGCGATCGGCCCGTTGCTGCTCGGGGTGGTACCGGCCACCGGGCCGACCGCGGGCGGCAACACCGTGCAGCTGGTCGGTCTCGGCCTCGGCGGCGCCACCAGCGTCCTCTTCGGAGGGACGTCGGCGACCATCGTCGGACAGGACCCGCTGGGCCTGACCGTCACGGTCCTGGCCCCGGCGCACGCCGCGGGCACCGTGCAGGTCACCGTCACCAACGCCGCCGGTACGAGCAACCCGGCGTCGTACGTCTACGTGGCGCCGGGCGTCCCGGTGGCCGCGGCCATCACGCCCAACTCGGGTCCGGCAGCGGGCGGTACGCCGTTCGCGATCATCGGCTCGAACCTCCAGGGTGCCTCCGTCACCATCGGCGGCAACGCGGCGACCGTCCTGGGCACCGACCCCACCGGGTCGGTCCTGTTCGGTGTCACGCCGGCCGGGGCCCCCGGCGGAGGCAATGTGCCGGTGGTGGTGACCACTCCGGGCGGCACCGCGACCGTCCCGGGCGGCTACACCTACCTGCCGCTGCCTCCGACGGTCACCGGCACGGTGACGCCGGCCTCCGGCGCCGCGGGTGCCGCCTTCACCATCGTCGGGACCAACCTCTTCGGGGCGACCGTGCTCTTCGGAGCCACTCCCGCCACCGGGGTGACGGTGGATGTGACCGGCACCTCCCTCAGCGGCACGGTGCCGCCCGGCACCGCGGGGACGACGGTCCAGGTGACCGTCCAGACCGCGGCCGGCAGCGTCAACGCGGGGACGTTCACCTACGTGGCGTGACGGCCCGCACCCCCGGATGACGGCCCGGCTCCCCGCACCTGAGGTCCACCGCCCGCGCCGGCGCGGGCCGGACCCGGCCGGGCGGCCCGGCACCGTCACTCCGTAGGGGGGCGCAGGAAAACGGTTCGGCCCCCGCCCGTACGTCGGGCGGGGGCCGAACTCGCCGATGGCTTCCCCTGGCTCTCCGCGGGGCGGCGGTGCCCGTCAGGGGGCAGATACCGCCGGGTGTCCTGCGGAGGCCGCCCGGCGGCGCCGCACAGCAGCGGCAGCGGCAGCCCGGCGTCCGCCATCCATGTCAGGCCCGTGTGGCGCAGGTCCTGGCGCCGGAGGTACTCATGACCGAGCTCGTCCACCACGTCGTCCCAGTGGGTCGCGTCCCGCAGCGCCGCGGCGGTGAACCGGCTCCGGCGGGGGCCGGTGAACAGCCGGGCCGGGGGCGTGTGCCGGGCCGTCTCCAGCCGCCCGGCGGCCAGCTCCCGCGCGGCGGGCCGCAGCGGCACCACCCGGTGGTGTCTGCCTCTGCACGGGCGGTCGTGCAGCCCCTCCGGCTCGGACACCGTGAAGTGCTGGACCTGCCAGGTCCAGGTGCTCAGGTCGATGTCCTGGGCCTGCAGGGCGGACACCTCGCTGAAGCGGGTACCGGTCCAGGCGGCGAACCGGACGATGTCGCCCCACCCCTCGTAGCCGTCGGACGACCGCTGGACGAGGGCGGCCGCCAGCCGCTCCAGTGCCTCCGGGTCAGGCAGTGCCAGCGACCGCGGAGTGGTGCGCTCCGCCTGGGCGCGCTGGTACTCCTGCTGCCAGCCGGCCACCCGCGCCGGATTGGCGTCCAGCACCCCGTCCCGGACGGCCTGTTCCAGGACCCGGACGAGGACGGCCAGGCTGTTCTTCACCGTCGACAGCCCGCACTCGTCGGCGATCCAGCAGTGCAGCGCGCGGTTGACGACACGGCGGGTGACCTGGTGCACGAGGACGTGCCCGATGCTGGGGACGACCCGCAGCCGCCAACCGGCCTGGTAGGGCGACATGGTCAGGGTCTCCAGGCCGTGCATCGCGGCCGCCCACCGCCGTTCCCCATAGGCGGCGAGTGACATCGTGCGGGTGTCGGTGCCGGGCGGAATCCGGCATCCGGCGTTATCGTTCATCATCGAATCACCCTTGTCTGCTGGGAGTTATTCGTCCGACGGATCTGGTGGCGCGATGCGCTCATGAGCGGGAAACCGAAGCCGGGAAATCGTGACCACATCGTGCCGGTGGACGGTGTGAAGAGCCGCCGGGACCGGCGGCGGGCAGGAGTCCGCGCCGCTTGCCGCGGAAGAGGAACGGCAGTTGGCCGGGGCCGGGAAAGGCCGGGCTCCACCGCACACGGTCCGCGCCGGCGGTCTCCCGTGGATCACTCACCGGTACGGGAGGATTGTGGACGCACCTCCAACTCGCTCAAGGCCAACGGAAGATGCGGAGACGGCATGGGCTTTGCCGAGGTCGAAGTGACTTCCATTGTCACTGTCAGCGGCGGCCGGCGGCGGTCGGCTATTGCCAGCGCGTCGGTTCCCGCTGTGTTCCACACACACAAATGACAAGCGGCGAGCTTGCTGCTGCGCGCGGTTCTGCATCGCGATCAAGCCGGCACAGTGAGCAATCCAACGCTGCATCAGTCATGAGTGGAATAAAGGCATCTCCTCAGGCCATTGCGCAAGTTGGTACGGGATTCCGCTTTTCGCGCTGCTCCGAACGGGTGGCCTTATCGGTTGACTGTTGTAGCCCGCCGAGCCGCATGGATAACTAGTCGCATCCAACCGGTGGGCCGCCCATCCTCTCCGGGGAGCGGCACCTGGCCTACCCGTTGGCCCGGCCCAGCGCCTGGTTGCGGTCAGACCGAGATGCCGTATGGGCGTCCCCGGTAGAGGGTTTTGGATCCGTCAGCCGGTGCCGGCACCTCGGCACCGGCTGATCGGCCCCCACATTCGGATCAGGGGGCGTCATGCGAACCATTCCCACCATTCGCCGGCTCAACGGCGCAGAGGCCTTGATCCCGGCCCGCACCGCGGGCGCACCACAACCCCACCGGTACGCCGGTGACCTGCGTCTCCCGATGCCGGAGGCGAACGCCGCGCTCCCCGCCGCGGCCGGCCCGGCACCCGCGTCCGGCGCCACCCCCTCGGCGCCGGCCCCGCACCGCACCCACCCGCTCCACACCCCGCCGGCGGGCAGCGGCTCAGCTGCCGTACGCCGGCGCACCACCACCGCGGATTCCCCGGCCGGACGGGTCCCCCTCCCCGTCCTCGGGGAATCCGCCCGGCATGTCCGCACCGCCGCGGCGGCCCGGGTCGACCGAGTCCCCGGCGCCGACGAACGGCCCGTACCGGCGTTCACCGCCGCGTGCGGTGAACGGCTCCCCTTCCCTTGCACGGGCGGCGGCAGCGCCGTGACCGAGGATATGGAGTTCTTCATCTCCGCCTCGCCGAAAGGGAATTGGGTGCCGTGCGGAACGGGCCGCTCCGTCCGGACCGGAAGTGTGCCGGTGACCGCCGCCCGCGTCACCGGCACCCGTCCCGCCGCGCCCGCCGCGGCGGAATTCAGTAACAAGGCCTGAGCGGGCCATAACCCGCAGCCTGCCCCGGGCGCCGCCGGGACCGCGAAAGGTCACCGTGCACACCGCGCCCGTACCGCCGACGACGGCCTCCCAGTCGCCGTCGCCGCGCCATCAGTCAAGACCGGTCCGGCAGTTGTCACTTCGCCGTAACCGGTCCCGCAGTGATCTGCACCCGGGTCCCCCCACCTCACCTCTGAAGCCTGCCCCCCACACAACCCACTGCGACAGAAACACCGGAGAACAGTATGGCGAAAAGAAGAATGGTGATCCTCGTCGACGGGCCTGAGGGAAATGCCCTGCCGCAGCACATGCGTGACGACGCGGGCGATCCGATAAGGCTCCTGCGGGGCAACGGGTACGAACGTTTCGAATTCTACGGCGAATACGCGGATCTGGGCGGTCAGCAGATCCCGGTCTATCGCTGGTGTTACCGCACGCGAATCGCCGAGTAGGCGTTGTGCGCCCCGCAGAAGAAAGCGAAGTGCAGAGGAGAACGAACATGTTGAACCGCCTGAGGGACGGAGTTCTGTCATGAACCAACGGAATGGAAACTCCGGGGAGCGCAACACGAACCGGGACGTGATGGTGACCGGTGTCGGATTCTGTCTGCCCGGCCAGAGCGAGCCGGTGTTCACCGCCGACGACATGTGGTCGGTGATCTCCAACGGCCGGTCCTGCCTCAAGCGCGACGAGGTCTACTACGGCTCGGTCGGGCTCACCCAGGAGATGTTCGACGAACGGCTCCCGGATGTGCCGCCGTTCTTCTCCCGCCACTACACCTCGGCGCACCGTTTCGGCCTGGTGTCCATGGCGGAGGCCACCACCGACGCCGGGCTGTCCTTCCACGGCGGCGCGTTGAGCGAGGCCGCGATCCTGGTCGGGCGCGGCGGCGTCGACGCCAACATCGACAGCTACCTCTCGGTGCTCGGCGCCGACCCCGGCAAGACCAGCGCACCGGACGCCATGGAGCTGTTCGTCGCGGCCGAACAGGCCGTGACACCCTCCGACGTCGCCCTGGTCCAGGCGGCCCTGACCCAGTCCAACGGCCCCTGCTTCACGGTCTCGTGCGGCTGCGCCTCGTCCGCCGTGCAGGTCGGCAACGCCCGGCGGATGATCGCCCAGGGCGAGGTCGAGGTCGCGGTGGTGACCGGCGTCGACGTCTTCAACGTCCACCTCATCCAGAACATCCAGCGGCTGCTGAGCGGCGCCCAGCAGACCTACGACGACCTCCGCACCACCGGCATGCCGGAGCTGCTGCCGTCCTTCAGCTCCCTGATGCGCCCCTACGACCGGCGGGCGGACTGCATCAACCACGGCGAGGGCGCCGCCACCGTGATCATGGAGAGCCGTGAGCACGCCGCCCGGCGCGGTGCGCACACCTACGGCCAGGTGCTGGCCACCGCCATGACCCGCGACGGCCTGGCCAACCCCCTCGCGTCCGACGAGACCGGTGCCGAGCTGGTCACCGCCGTCCGCCGCTGCCTCGGCGACCGGTGGCGGATCGAGGACGTGCCGTACGTCCACGGCGGCAGCGACGGCAACATCGTCGTCACCGCCTTCGAGGCGGCCGCCATCCGGGAGCTGTACGGGCCTGAAAGCGATGTGCTGGTCACGTCCCAGGAGGGCTGCTTCGGCCACAACGGGGCACCGGCCGGCTGCCTGGGCGTCGCCATGACGCTGATGATGATGGAGCGGGGGCAGGTCTGCCCCACCGCCAACTGCGAGCAGCCGGCCGAGGGGCTCCCCTTCGACCCCGTCCCCGGCGTGCGGCCCCGCCCGCTCGACTTCGACTACGCGCTGAGCTTCAACTACCAGGTCGGCGGTGTGAAGAACGCCATCCTCCTCGGCAGTCCGGAAGCCGTGTGACCACGGGCAGATCACCTCCCACATACGGAGCCCCGATGAGCAACGACAAGCACGGCTCGCCAGCCGAGACACAACCCACCCCCGGGACACACTCCACCGCGGAGACACATCCCACCCCCGGGACCGAGCCCGTCGCCGTGATCGGCATGGGCTGCCGGCTCCCCGGTGACACCGATTCGCCCGCCGCCCTGTGGCGGCTGCTGGCCGACGGGCGCGACGCGGTCGGCGAGATGCCCGCGGAGCGCCGGCGCCTGGTTCCCGAGGACTCCCCCGGTCCGGGGAGCCGGGCACCGACGCCCCGTCAGGGCGGCTATCTACGCGAGGTGACCGGCTTCGACGCCGAGTTCTTCGGCGTCGCGGGCGGGGAGGCCGACGTCCTGGACCCCCAGCACCGCCTGCTGCTGGAGGTCACCTGGGAGGCCCTGGAACACGCCGGCCTCCCCCCGGACCGGATGAACGGCACCCGCACCGGCGTCTTCGCCGGCATCAGCTACAGCGACTACATGGACCAACTGGCCGGCCGGCCCCAGGAGCTGGAGGGGTCGATCCTCACCAACGGGCACTGTGTGGCGGCCGGCCGGATCTCCTACCTGCTCGGTCTGCACGGACCGTGTGTGGCGCTGGACACCGCCTGCTCCTCCTCCCTGGTGGCGGTGCACATGGCCCGCCGGGCCCTGGACGCCGGTGAGTGCGAGGTCGCGCTCGCCGGCGGCGTCACCCTGAGCTTCCAGCCGCGCATCACCCGGTCCTTCGCCCGCATGGGCATGCTGTCGGCCGGCGGCCGCTGCCGGACCTTCGACGCCGACGCCGACGGGTTCGTGCGCGGCGAGGGCTGCGGCGTGGTCGTGCTCAAGCGCCTCGCCGACGCGCTGCGGGACGGTGACCGGGTACTGGCCGTGCTGCGCGGCTCGGCCACGAACCAGGACGGCTCGTCCGAAGGCCTCGCCGCACCGTCGGTGACCGCCCAGCGGGCCCTCTACCTGGACGCCCTCGCCCAGGCCGGGGTCGACCCGCGCGACGTGGGCATGGTCGAGACCCACGGCACCGGCACCCCCGTGGGCGACCCCATCGAGTTCGCCAGCCTCGCCGAGGTCTACGGCTACGGTCCGGGCCGCTGCGCCCTGACGTCGGTGAAGACCAACGTGGGGCACCTGGAACCGGCCGCCGGGGTCACCGGGCTGATCAAGAGCGTGCTGTGCCTCCAGCGCGGCATCATCCCGGCCAACCTGCACTTCCGGCGCTGGAACCCGGCCATCACCCCCGGGGGCACCCGCTTCTTCGTCCCCACCGAACTGACCGCGTGGCCGCTGCGCACGGCCACCCGGCTGGCCGCGGTCTCCTCCTTCGGCTTCTCCGGGACCAACGCCCATGTCGTGCTCGAACAGGCCCCGGAACCGCGGCCCGCACGGAGCCGGGACACCGGCCGGCCGGCGCCGTCGTCCTCCGACGTCTTCCTGGTGTCGGCCGGCTCCCCGGACGTCCTGCCGGCCGCGGCCACCCGGCTCGCGGACTGGATGGAGGGCGACGGCGCCACCGTGCCGCTCCGCGACATCGCGCACACCCTGGCGCTGCGGCGCTGCGGCGGCCGCGGACGGATGGGCGTGGTGACCGCCGCACGTCAGGAACTCATCGGCTCGCTGCGGGCGTTCGCGTCCGGGGAGCGGCACCCGGCGGTGGTGACCGGCGCCGTGGGCGCCGCGGTCGAACGGCAGCCGGTGTGGGTGTTCTCGGGCCAGGGCTCCCAGTGGCCCGGCATGGGACGCGGGCTGCTGAAGGCCGAACCGGCCTTCCTCGACGCCCTGACCGAACTCGACGAGCTGATCAGGGCGCAGAGCGACGTGTCCGTGCTCGATGTGGTGCGGCAGGGGAAGACCGTCCAGGGCTGCGGCACGGTGCAGCCGGTGCTGTTCGCCCTCCAGGTCGCCCTCGCCGCCACCTGGCGCTCGTACGGCGTCGAACCCGCCGCGGTGATCGGCCACTCCATGGGCGAGGTCGCGGCGGCGGTGGTGGCCGGGGCGCTGACCCTGGCCGACGGTGTCCGGGTGATCTGCCGGCGCTCCGGACTGCTGAGCGACATCGCCGGCAGCGGCAGCATGCTCAGCGTCGGCCTGGACGCCGACACGGTGCGCGGGGAACTCGCCGACAGCGCGGGCACGGTGTCCGTCGCCGTCCTCTCGGCGCCCGACTCCACCGTCGTCGCCGGGCGGACCACGGAGGTCAGCCGACTGGCCGCCGCCTGGGAGGCCCGGAAGATCCCGGTGTTCCCGATCGCGGTGGACGTCGCCTCGCACTGCCCGCTGGTGGACCCGGTGCTGCCGGCGCTCCGCTCGGCGCTGGCCGGACTCGCGCCCCGGCAGCCCAAGGTGCCGTTCTACTCGACGGTCGTCGACCCGGGGGAGACCCCGTCCTTCGACGCCGACTACTGGTGCGACAACCTGCGCCGCCCGGTGCGGTTCGCCGAGGCGGTGGCCGCCGCGGCGGCCGACCGGCACGTGGTCTACGTCGAGGTCGCACCGCACCCCGTCGTCACCCACTCCGTGGCCAGCAGCCTGGCCGGTCTCGTCACCGACCCCGTCGTCCTGCCCACCCTGCGCCGCGACGAGGACGACCAGTCCACGCTGCGCACCCAGCTCGCCGCGCTGCACTGCGCCGGGGTGCCGGTGAACTGGCGGCACCTCTACGCCGAGGGCGCGCTGGTGGACGTGCCCACCGTCACCTTCGACCGGCGCCACCACTGGGCCGACGCCCCGCGGCCGGCGGCCCCGGCCGTGGCGCCCCGGGCCCAACTGCCCGGCCACCACACGGAGTTCCCCGGCGAGCCGGTGCGGCACTGCTGGCGCGCCGACGCCGGCACCGGCGCGCTGCCCTGGATGGCCGACCACCGGGTGCACGGCAACGCCGTCTTCCCCGGTGCGGCGCACTGCGGGCTGGCCCTCTCGGTGGCCTGCGAGGTCTTCGGCGCGGCACCGCACGAGGTGGAGGTCACCGACGTCCAGTTCAAGCAGCTGCTGCGGCTGGAGCAGGACACCGAGGTCTCCACCGTCGTCACCCTGACCGCGCCGGACCGGGCCCAGTGCCAGATCCTCGCCCGGAACGAGGACGGCGAGTGGGAGCCGCAGGCGGAGGCGGTGCTGCACCGGCTGAGCGTGCGGCCCGAGCTGCGGCCCAGATCCGTCGAGGAGATGAGCCTGCGCCATCCGCTGTCCGTCGATCCGGCCGACCTCTACGCCGGTCTGCGCCGGCGCGGCCTGGAGCACGGCCCGGCCTTCACCGGTGTCCGCCGGCTGAACGCCGGCCGCCACAACGACAGCTTCTGGGCCGAGGTCGGGGTGCCGCGCGAGGCGACCAGCCCGCCCCCCGGGCTGCCGGTGCACCCCGTCCTCCTCGACGTGTGCGCCCAGCTCGCGGTGGCGCCGCTGATCAACGAGGAGGACCAGGCGCTGGTGCTGCCGGTGGGCATGCAGGCGCTGCGCCTCATCGGTGACCCGGCGAGCGCCGTGTACTGCCACGCCCACGTCAGCGAGATCACCGCGGAAGCCATCGTGGCGAACGTGCGCCTCCTGGACGACAGCGGCGCCGTGGTGCTCGTCGTCAACGGTCTGCGCTTCGCACGGCGCGCGGCCGCCCGCGGCACCCCGGCGGTCGACGACTGGCTGCTGGAGATCGGCTGGCGCGCCACCCCCCGGGCGGCGCCCGACGGCGGCCACGCCCCGGGCAGCTGGATGGTCGTGGGCGAGGCGGACGGCTCGGCGCAGGCGCTGGCCGCCGCGCTGCGCACCCGCTGCGCCCGCACCGCCGTCTGGGACCGGCCGCTCGACGACGGCACCCTCGCCGCCTTCCGCGACGCCCTCACCGGGCGGCTGACCGCCGCCCTCGAAACCCCGCGCGGGGTGGTGCTGGTGTGCGGGCCCGAGGACGGCGGGGAGCCCACCGAGCAGTCCCTGCGGCGCACCCGCCGGCTGCTCGGCACCCTCCAGGCGCTCACCGCCACCTCGGACGCGCCCCGGCTGTACGTCGTCACCCGCGGGGCCCGCGCCCTGACGCCGGGCGACCCGGTCGACCTCGGCCAGAGCGCCCTGCGCGGACTGCTGCGGGTCGCCGCCCTGGAACACCCCGAGATCCGGCCGGTGCTGGTGGACGCCGACCCGCACGACGCCGATCCCGAGGAGGTCTCCCTGGAACTGCTGGCCGACGCGGACGACGACGAGGTCGTGCTGCGCCCCGGCGGCCGGTACGTGGCCCGCCTGGAGCACGCCGCACCCAGCGGCGGGCAGGACGAGGCGGCCACCTCGTGCACGGTCCGGTACGGCACGGACGGGTTCCGGCTGCGCGCCGGCCGCCTGGGCGATCTGTCGAGCCTGGAGTACGCCGTCACCGAACGGCGCGCGCCCCGGCCCGGCGAAGTCGAGGTGCGGGTCACCGCCGCCGGCCTGAACTTCCGCGACGTGCTCACGGCCATGGGCCTGCTCCCCGGCGAGACCGACGTCCGCTACCGCATCGGCTTCGAGTGCGCCGGAGTGGTCAGCGCGGTCGGCGACGGGGTGGAGCGCCTGCAGGCCGGCGACGAGGTGATCGCGGTCGATCTGCGGGGCGGCGCGTTCGGGTCGTTCCTGACCGTGCCCGCCGACGCGGTGGCGCCCGTCCCGTTCGGCATCGAACCGGCGGTCGCCGCCGGACTGCCGATCGCCTTCCTGACCGCCTGGTACGCGCTGCGCTCGGTCGCCCGGCTCGGCGCCGGGGAGCGGGTGCTGATCCACTCCGCCACCGGCGGCACCGGTCTGGCGGCGATCGCGGTGGCCCGCATGCTGGGTGCCGAGGTGCTGGCCACGGCCGGCAGCGAGGACAAGCGCCGCTATCTGCGGGGCATGGGCATCCGCCACGTCATGGACTCCCGCACCCTGGAGTTCGGCGAACGCACCCGCGAGGCGACCCACGGCGAAGGCGTGGACGTGGTCCTCAACTCGCTGTCCGGGGCGGCCATCCGGACGGGCCTGGAGACCCTGCGCCCGTTCGGCCGCTTCGTGGAGCTGGGGGTCCGCGACATCCTGGCGGACGCCCCGCTGGGCATGCTGCCGCTGCGGCACAACGTCACCCTGAGCACGGTCGACCTGATCGAGCTGCGGCGCAACCGCCCGGACACCTTCGCCACGGTGTGGCAGGAGGTCCTCGCCGCGTTCGAGGACGGCCGGCTCAAGCCCCTGCACTGCACGGAGTACCCGCTGTCGGAGGCCACCACGGCCTTTCGCACCATGGCCGGCGCCGGCCATATCGGCAAGCTGGTGCTGACGGTGCCCGACAGCGGGGAGGCCCCGGCGGTCCTGCCCGACATGGACATGCCGGTACAGGAGGGCGGGGCCTACATCGTCACCGGCGGGCTGCGCGGTCTGGGCCTGGCCACGGCGAAGTGGCTCGCCGGCCACGGCGCCGGCCATCTGGTGCTCAACGGCCGCTCCGCACCGGACCCCGAGGCCGCGCAGACACTCGCCACGGTGATCGGCAAGACCACCAAGGTGTCCGTGGTCCTCGGGGACATCGCCGATCCGGACGTCGCGGAGCGGCTGGTGTCCACCGCGGTGGCCGACGGGTTCCGGCTGCACGGCGTGGTGCACTGCGCCATGGTGCTGGACGACGCGGTGATCGCCAACGTCGCCGACGACCAGCTGGAACGGGTCTGGATGCCGAAGGTCGACGGCGCCTGGCAGCTCCACCGGGCCACCGCGGAGCACCCGTTGGACTGGTTCGCGGTGTTCTCCTCGATGGCCTCGCTGCTGGGCAACCCCGGCCAGGGCTCCTACGCCGCGGCGAACTCCTGGCTCGACGGGTTCGCGGCCTGGCGCTCCGGGCAGGGCATGCCGACGCTGGCCGTCAACTGGGGCCCGTGGGGCGAGATCGGGGTCGCCACGGACTTCAGCAGCCGCGGCTACCGCACCATCCCCACGGACCAGGGGCTGGCGGCGTTCCGGACGCTGCTGGCACACCGGCGGGTGCAGACCGGGGTGCTCCCCGGCCCGCCGGACACCTGGCTGCCGCCCGCGGGCCGTCATCTGCCCTTCTTCAGCGGGCTGTCCGGCGACGCACCCCCGGCGGAGCAGGCCCCGGCAGCCGACGGCGCCGAGGACATGCGGGCCCGGCTCGCCGCCCTGCCGCCCGGCCTGGCCCGCAGGGCGGCGCTGGAGGAGCATCTGGCGGGCCACGTCCGTGACGTCCTGCGGATGGGCAAGAGCTCGCTCGACCCGCAGACCCCGCTGAAGTCCCTGGGGTTCGACTCCCTGCTGGCCATGGAGCTCCGGGCCCGCATCGACCGTTCCTTCGGCCTCAGCCTGCCGCGGAACTTCGTCTGGGAGCATCCGACGCTGGTCGCCCTCGCCGCCGGTGTCGCCGAGCAGCTGGGCCTGGAACTGACGGCACCGTAACCCCCCGGTCAACGGGGGCACACCACGCCCGGCGGGCAGCAAAGCCCGCCGGGCGTCCGTCTGTTCACGGCGCGGCAGAAGCGGTAGCATTTCTTCCGCATTCCCGCCGCATTCCTTTCCGGCGCAGCCGCCGGCCATTTTCGTCAATGGCATTGGCGCATAATGCGCAACGGTTTTTTTATGGTCATAGTATTTCGCGTCGGTGAAATCCCCGGCCGCTCCCACTGCTGCACCGTACGCCTTCCCGGGCGTCCTGAGGCGCTGCTTGAATAGAGACGGGAAGAGGGCGGAAGCGGTCCGGTGCAGACCGGAGGCGCGGCGAACTCCCCAGGCCGCCACGACGGATCGAGCGATGGCGCGGCGTGCTTCATGTGGCGATACCGGCATCGGCGTCCATGAGGCAGGTACGAAAGGGGTAGTCATGTTACCCACCACAATGCATTCGGCCGAAGTCACCATAACCGCCCGGCATATCGCCGGCTGGCCCCAGGAAAGAAACTCTCTGGTTCCCGCTGACTGCTGGGGTTCCGCGCAACGCGTGGTGCTGCGGCTGCCGGCGCTGAAACGTGCCGTACCCGTCTGCCGGAGCCTGGCGCGCTCCTGGCTCGACGGACAGCACATAGACGACGAGGACACACGCTTTCTGGTGCTGTTGATCCTGTCGGAACTGTTCACCAACGCTCTTCAGTATTCCGCCGGAACCCGTATCACCTGCCGGATGGGGAGAGCGGATAACCATCTGCACCTCGAGGTGCACGACCGCGGGGGGACGCCGTCGGTGCCCCGGATGCGCCGTCCGGGCCCGGCGCAGGAGCACGGCCGCGGCCTGGAGCTGGTCGCCAAGTCCTCCGCGCAATGGGGCCGCAGGATCGAGGCGGACAGCGGCTGCACCGTGTGGGCGTCGGTGCCGCTGGCGGCCGGCGTCCCGCACGGCGTGGCGCCGTAACGCGGCTCTCCGGGGCCGGTCCCGGCGGCCGGCCGCACGGAACGGAACCCGGCGACGCGGGGTCCGCGGCAGGCACGCGGGCCCCGCACGACGGAACACCCCAAGCGGCGGACCGGAGCGCCACCGGCGACCGGTACCCCTCCGCCGCTGCACCCCTCGCGGGTGACTCCCCGCCGCCGACGGTCCGGTGGGCTCCGGCTCCGCACCCCCTCCCCGCGGGACGGTACGGGCCCGCCGGCCGTCGGTGCCCCCGCACCCCGCCCGCCGGCCCGTCCGGCGCGGGACGGGCGTCACGAGGGCACCCGCACACCGCTCTCCTGCACCAGGGCGTCGAACTCGCGCACCGGCGCCGTGTCGCCGAACGGCCGTACCTCGTCCCTGAAGTGCTGGAGATACCGCTCGCCGAGCGCCGACCTCATCCTGCCGAGCAGCGCCACCGCCTGGGCGGCGGCCCGGCACGCCTCCTCGACGTCACCGGCCTGTGCCAGGACGGTGGCCAGCAGCAGCAGATCGATGGCCCGGCGCCGCACCCGGGTCCGCGGATGCCGGGCGAGCGCCTCCTCGGCCCGCCGGGCGGCCGGCCGGGGCTGTTTCAGGTCCCGGTAGCAGTGCGCCAGTTCGTCGGCCAGATAGGCGCGGTCGAAGTGGGCGATCCAGTCGGGGCCGTCCCCCGGGACCACGTGCGCCATCGCCTCGGAGGCCTTGTCCGCCAGCATCTTGCACATCCGGGCGTCCCCGAGCATGGCGTAGCCGCGGGCCTCGGTCGCGTAGAACATGGCCTGCGCGGCCAGCGGGGCCAGCCCCCGGGTGCCCTCCTGCGCGGCACGGGCGAGCTGCACCGCCTCCCGGGAGCAGCCGGCGCCGACGGCGAGATGACTCAGTCCGGCCGCCAGCACATAGCCGCCGTAGCACCGGTCGTCCGCGGCCTGCGCGAGCCGCAGCGCCTGGATGTAGTACCGCTGCGCCAGGCCCGGCTGCCCGATGTCCAGGGCGGTGTACCCGGCGAGTTCCGTCAACCGGGCGGCCGCGGCGAACAGCTGGCGCCCGGTGGCCTCCCCGTAACTCCCGTCCATCAGACCGGACAGCACACTGCTGAGGCAGGAGACGATGACCGGCCGGACGTATCCGCTGCCGACCCGGTGGTCGAGTTCGGCCAGCGCCTGGGTGGTCGTCCGGACCAGCTCCACGTCGGTCGCCCCCACGCGGGGCCCCACCCGCCAGGTGCGTGCCACCTGCGGGTCCGGGGAACTGATCAGCCAGTCCCTGCTGGGCTCGACCAGAGCGGAGGCGGTCATGGCGGAACGTGACAAAAGCCCCCTGGACTCGGCGTCCATGTGCCATAGTTCACTGACCTGTTCCAGTGCGCCCTCCACCGTGGCCGCGAAGTGGAGGCCGACCCCGCAGGTCACGCTGTTGCCGTTGGCCATGCCGATCTCCTCCGTCGAGACCGTGCGGCCGAGTTTGCCGCTCAGTGCCTCGGCGATGATGGCCGGCACCCGGCCGCGCGGCCGCTGACCGCTCAGCCACCGGCTCACGGAGGTCTTGTCGTACCGCAGATCCAGCCCCTGCGCCTCGCCCAGGACGTTCACCTGGCGGGCGAGGGCGGAGTTGGACAGTGAGGCTTCCTGGATCAGCGACCGCAGCCGCTGGTTGGTCTGACGCGCGACGAGTGGTCGGGCGGCCATGGTGCGCCTCCAAGCACATGCCGCCAACGATTCACGTTGGCATATCCAGAGACAACGGGACAGGACAGTCAATACCCAACAAGCGGGACTGAATCGCCATGACCAAAGTCAAGTCGTCGCCTGGGCGTTGCGCCCTGTAGCAAAGGTGCATGAGGGGGCTCCAGAAGCCCGCCCCCCGCACTCGCCCGCCCTCCGCGCCCCCGCGGTCCCCTCCGGCGCCCACCGCTCCCCACCGCGCACAACCACCGCCACCCGCGCACCCGCGTGAGCCGTAGGTGCCGGGACCGCCCCCGGGGGGGCGTCAGGCCACCAGCGGCCGGTCCGTCGCCGCGATCGGCGCCGGGAGCGCGGTGGAGCCGGTGAGATAGCGGTCCGTGGCCGCCGCCGCGGCCCGGCCCTCCGCGATGGCCCACACCACCAGGGACTGCCCCCGTCCCGCGTCGCCCGCGACGAAGACCCCGGCCGCCACGCCGCGTTCCGCCCCGGCGCCGCCACCCCGCGCCGCCCGGAACCCGTCGTCCCGGGCGAAGTTCCCCCGGGCGTCCAGCGTGAGCCCCAGCTGCGCCATCAGTCCGCTGTCCCGTTCCGGACCGGAGAAGCCGAGGGCGATCAGCACCAGTTCCGCCGGGATGACCCGCTCGGTGTCCGGCAGCGGCCGCCGGGCCGCCGGCTCCACCTCGGTCAGACACAGCGCGCGCACCCGCCCGGCCGCGTCGCCCTCGAACCGGAGGGTGGCGGAGGAGAAGAACCGCGGATCGGTGCCCGCCCGGCCCCGGGCCTCCTCGTGCGCGTGGGAGATCCGGTAGACCTTCGGATAGACGGGCCAGGGCTCGGTGTCGGGCCGGGCGTCGCCCGGCTCCGGGTTGATGTCCAGCTGCACCACGGAGGCCGCGCCCTGGCGCAGGGCGGTGCCCAGACAGTCCGAGCCGGTGTCCCCGCCGCCGACGATCACCACATGCCGGCCCTCGGCGGTGACCGGGGACGCGGCACGGTCGCCCTCCGCGACCCGGTTGGCGAGCGTCAGGTACTCCATGGCCTGGTGGATGCCGGCCAGCTCCCGCCCCGGTACGGGCAGCTCCCGCTGCTCCGTGGCACCGACGGCCACCACGAGCGCGTCATGCCGCCGTCCCAGCTCGGTGGCGTCGACCGCGCCGCCGACGTCCACCCCCGTACGGAACTTGGTGCCCTCGGCCCGCATCTGCCCGATCCGGCGGTCCAGGTACCGCTTCTCCAGCTTGAACGCCGGGATGCCGTAGCGCAGCAGTCCGCCGATCCGGTCGGCGCGCTCGTAGACGGCGACGGTGTGCCCGATGCGGGTCAGCTGCTGCGCGGCCGCCAGCCCCGCGGGCCCGGAGCCGATGACGCCGACGCTCTTCCCGCTCAGCCGCTCCGGCGGATGCGGGGGCGCGAACCCCTGCTCCCAGCTCTGGTCGGCGATGGCCTGCTCGACGTTCTTGATCGTCACCGGATCGGCGTTGATCGCCAGCACACAGGCGTCCTCGCAGGGCGCCGGGCACAGCCGCCCGGTGAACTCGGGGAAGTTGTTCGTCGCGTGCAGCCGCTCGGACGCCGCGCGCCAGTTGCCCCGCGTCGCGTACGCGTTCCACTCGGGGATGAGGTTCCCCAGCGGGCAGCCGCTGTGGCAGAACGGTATGCCGCAGTCCATGCACCGCCCCGCCTGCTCGGCGACCAGCGGCAGCAGCGCCTGCCCCGCGTAGACCTCGTGCCAGTCGCTCAGCCGCTCCTCGACGGCCCGCGGCGGAACGGGCCGCCGGGGAGCCTTGAGGAAGCCGCGTGGGTCGGTCATGCGCCGCCCTCCATCGTTCACACATGGTGCACAGGGCGTTCTGTCAGCCTACGCCTGGTTCATCCGGCTTTCCTGACTCGGCGGGGAGTCCGGAGGTCGACTGGATCAAGCCACCACCAGGACGGCTCCGCCCTCCCGCAGACGATGACCGCCCCCACCCACCCCCTCACGCTCCGCCACCTCGCCCCTCGCTCCGGGCGGTCTCCACCACGCCAATTCCTGGCAAATTCCGTGTACTGACCGCGACGGGTCATCGGCAATGCGTGGGCGCGTTCCCGAGGGTTCACTCGATCCCGGTATCGATTAGGTCACAGCGTTCGGCAATACGCCCAGCCTGGAGCGTTTTGCGCGATTCGCCCCGTGACCTGCGTCACGCTGGCTGAAATTCGCCCGTGGTACATCTTCACGACCGCCTGACGGACGTCACCCATGTCCGCGTAGGGGGCGCTTGAGCCGGCCACCGCCGGCATGCAACTCCATCAGCATCCGGGGGGATCGAAACCCGATCCGTCGCCACGTAGAGGCGCGGGTCGGCATGGAGCGGAAGGGCGCACCACACATGACCTCAACGCAGGTCGGCACGAACCCCGGCGACGGCAACGAAGCCTCGGGCGCGGCACCGGAAGAGGGCTACGAGCGCGGTCTCGGCAGCCGTCAGGTCCAGATGATCGCCATCGGCGGCGCCATCGGCGTCGGCCTCTTCCTGGGCGCGGGCGCGAACATCGCGAAGGCCGGGCCCAGCCTCATCCTCATGTACGCCCTCGCCGGCGTGATCGTCTTCTTCATCATGCGGGCGCTCGGTGAGCTGCTTCTGTACCGCCCCGTTTCGGGTTCCTTCTCGGAGTACGCCCGTGAGTTCCTCGGACCCTTCTTCGGGTTCGTGACGGGCTGGACGTACTGGCTCATGTGGGTCGTCACCGGCATGGCCGAGCTGACGGCCGCCGCGATCTACGTGCACTTCTGGTTCCCACAGATCCCCCAATGGGTCACCGCACTGGTCTTCCTGGTCGTGCTGTTCGTGGCGAACCTGATCTCGGTGAAGATCTTCGGTGAGATCGAGTTCTGGTTCTCGATGGTCAAGGTCACCGCGCTCGTCGGCATGATCGTGATCGGCCTCGGCGTCGTCACCTTCGGCTTCAGCCAGGCGGGAGACGCCGCGGCGGTCTCCAACATCTGGGCGCACGACGGGATCTTCCCCAACGGCGTCGGCTCCAGCCTGATGACCCTCCAGGGCGTCATGTTCGCCTACCTCGCCGTCGAGCTGGTCGGCGTCACCGCGGGTGAGTCCGAGAACCCGGAGAAGACCCTGCCCAAGGCCATCAACACGCTGCCGTGGCGCATCATCGTCTTCTACGTCGGTGCGCTGAGCGTGATCCTGATGGTCGTGAAGTGGACGGAGTTCCAGCCGGGCGTCAGCCCGTTCGTGGCCGCCTTCGCGAAGATCGGCATCCCGGCCGGTGCGGCGATCATCAACTTCGTCGTCCTGACCGCCGCGTTGTCGTCCTGCAACTCGGGCATGTACTCCACCGGGCGCATGCTCCGCGACCTCGCCGCCAACTCCGAGGCCCCGAAGGTCCTCGGCAAGCTGAGCTCCACCAAGACCCCGGCCCTCGGCATCACCCTCTCCGCCGCCCTCATGGGCATCGGCGTGATCCTCAACTACGTCGTCCCGGAGAAGGCGTTCGGCTACGTCACCTCGGTGGCCACCGCGGCCGGCATCTGGACCTGGCTGATGATCCTCATCAGCCACATCCTCTACCGCCGCGCGGTCGTCGCCGGCC
The DNA here is from genome assembly GCF_053597915.1 of Streptomyces sp. NPDC001219. Lineage (NCBI taxonomy): Bacteria > Bacillati > Actinomycetota > Actinomycetes > Kitasatosporales > Streptomycetaceae > Streptomyces > Streptomyces sp. NPDC001219. Next base: position 30,382 of record NZ_JBSFJF010000032.1, read on the forward strand.
GTCTGCCCGCCTCGTCCTTCCCGGCGCCGGGCGGCACGGTGTGCAGCTGGATCGCGGTGGCGTTCCTGCTCCTGGTCACCGGCCTGATCGCCATCGACCCGGACAGCCGCGTCTCGCTCTACGTCGGCGCGGGCTGGGCCGTCTGCCTGGCCATCGGCTGGGCCGTCCTCAAGGCACGCAACCCGCACCTCGCGGCGAAGGCGAACCCCGAGGGCAAGGAACTGCAGGCCACCGGCCGCCCTCGCGGCTGACCCGGCGGGCCCCTGCGAAGGCCCTCTCCGGACGGCCGTGACGCCGTCGACCCGCTGAACGGGCGCCCAGGCCACCGGCCCGGGCGCCCGCTCGCGTTCACCCGGTGCCCGCGGCGAGCAGGCCGGCTCCGGAGAGCTCTCCCAGCGCGGTCGTGATGTCGGTCGGACAATGCCTTCACCGATCAGGGTATTGGTCCCTCGGCCACGCGATGAGCTGCCTCTGCTGCGCGAAGGCCGTCGACCGGGGCCAGGGTCCGCTCCAACGGGCCTTCGCCGAGAGTGGCGGGGTGCACGAGGGCGAGTACCCGCAGGATGTCGTTGGCGGCGGTGCGTTCCTTGATGCTGCGCGGCAGCAGCCGGGACGAGAGCGGCACTCGCACGGCCGGCTGCTGAGGTGACGAAGCACGTTCCCAACGCAGCAGAACATCGGTGCTGTTGCTGTGCAGGAGCCGCCGCAGGCGCGACAGATCCTCGTGAAGCATGCGTTCGGCGACAAGATCGAGCGCCAGGGGATGGCCGCCGAGGTCACGAAGCACCTCATCGGCGGCGAGACGCTCCGCTGGGCTGGTGGGCCGCCGTCGCGAGGTGAGCAGCTCGTATGCGTCGGCGTCGGGCAGGGGATCGAGATCGAGCACCTCGGTGGAGGAGCCGTAGTGCCGGGACCGGGTGGTGAGCAGGGTGGCGGTGACCATGTGGGGGCCGTGCAGCAGGGCCAGCTGCTCTCGGGACAGACCGTCGGGCACGCCGTCGAGCACCCACAGGCAGGGCTGGTCGCGCTCTCCCAGTGCGACGGCCAGATGACTGAGCAGTGCAGGCAAGGAGCGCGAACGCGCTTCGATGCCGAGCGCTGAAGCCACGGTGCGCACCTGGCCGACATAGCTTTCCAGCGCGCGGTCGGGCGCGTCGGAGCCGACGCTGTGCAGGTCGAACCAGTAGATGCCGCCAGGGAACGAGGGCGCGAACTGCAGCGCGTACTCCTGCGCCGGCAGCGACTTCCCGATGCCTGACACCCCGCGGACCACCGCGGTCCTCCCATGGCCTGCCTGGGAGACCAGCGGGGCGCGGTGCCGGTGCAACGCCGTGTGGAGGTGCCATTGCTCAGCCAGCCGACCGGTGAAGCGGCGGGACCCGGACGGTATCGGAGCGGGCAGCCATCTCAGGCTCGCCGGACCCGGGGCGCCACCCAACGGGCCCCTCAAGTCGCTGACATAGGACGTGACGCGATCGGCCAGCAGATCCGCGGCGGCCTCGCTGCTGATACCGGGCCAGTGTCGGGCGTCGCGCAGTTCCAGCGGGTGCACATGGTCGGCGGACTGCTCGGGGTTGATCACCAGGATGCGGCGCCGGGGGTCTCCTTCACGCTGCCCGGCCAGGAACGCGTAAGTCAGTTCCCACTGGCAGGCACGGCGGCGCGGGTACTCCTGTGAGTACAGCGCCAGGAGAGCCTTCGACCTGGCCAGGGCACGGGAGATGGTGGCGAGGAAAGGCATGGGCCGGCCGGCGGAGGTGGCCGTCGAGTTCACCGTGCCCTTCGTCGGAGAGATCAGCGGCACGTGGCGCCCGGATGACGCCGAACGGAAGGCGGCCTGGGAGCTGTACGTCGAGTTGATCACCCGCGTGAGCGTGATCGAGCTCGGCCCGGCGGAAGGCGTACTGCGCGAAGCGCTCTCCTCGCACTACACGCTCTCCCTCGATCACCTCGGCCACCAAATCAGCGCGGGGGGGGGCGTAGGAAGCGGCGAGCCCCGGTCGCCGGGCAGCGAGGAGCCTGCGTAAAGGGCGGGCACTTCTCGGTTGACCTGGGGCGAACGGCTTCCGCGTCAGCGACTCATGTGCGGGCGAGGCATCCGGTGAAGCTGTGTGGTGACCAGGCACTCGGCTCCGTCACTCAGTTCCGTGCCAGGGACATCACCGGCGCCACAAGAGTGCCTTGAGACCTCGGGAGCACGATCCAGCCAGGAACCGTTTTCCCGGGCTACTTCGGCGGGGATACAGTCCGGCCAGGGACCGCAGCACGGGACCAGGGGAGGGGCTGGCGTGTTGGAGATCGTGACGGTGGGGGCGCTCACCGCATTTCTCACCGCGGTGGGAAATGGTGCCGCGGGGGAGATGGGCAAGCGGGCTCTTGTGTCGACAGGCGCTCTGGTACGACGGACGCTGGGGCGTGAGACGCCGTCCCCGGCCGGTCCGGTGGGGTGGGAGGCGCTGGCGCGGGAGCTGCATACGAGGCTGGGCCAGGACCGGCAGCGCAATGACGAGTGGGCCCAGCTGCTGCGGAGCATGCCGGACCCCACGCCACTGCTGCCCCCGGGGGTGGGACTACCGCCTGCCACCAGATACTTCACCGATCGCCAGCGGGCACTGAAGCAGCTGACGCGAGAGGCGGCCCGGTCGGCAGAGGGCCGGCCACGGGTTGCCCTCCTGTACGGGCCGCCCGGAATCGGAACCACCGCGGTAGGTCTGTACTGGGGTGCCGGTCAGGCCGCCCGGTACCCCGACGGACAGTTCTACGTCGACCTCCGCGACGCGGCCTCGGAGCACGGGCCCGGGCCGTCGGCCGTCCTCCTGCGACTGTTGCTGAAGATGGGGGTCGAGCGGGAAGGAATTCCACCTACTGAGGCAGGGCGGGAAGAGCTGTACCGGCGGCTGACCGCCGGCCGAAGGGCGCTGGTGGTGATCGACCATGCCTCATCCGTCGCGCAGGTCCGCCCTCTCATCCCCACCACCCCGGAGGTCTTCCTCCTTGTCATCGCGTCCGGACCGGCCTTCGCATTGGAGGCGGAGCGCATCGCCGTACCACGGCTCAAGGACCGGGACGCGGTGAAGATGCTGAGGAAGGTCGCCGGCCCGGAGAAGGTCGCGCTCGCCAAGCCGCACCTGCCTGCACTGCTGGGCCACTGTGCGGGCAACGCCTTTGCTCTGAAGGCGGCGGCGATGAGCCTGCTGACTGACGAACCGTCGCTCCCGGATGCGGCGGATGGCGCTCTCGCGCGCTCTCCAGTGCACGGCATGGCCCAGGCCACCTGCCGTGGGCTCGCCCCCGAGACGGCAAGGTTGTGCCGGCTGACCGCGGTGGGCGGCTGGCCCGCCTTCGACGCCGACCTGGCCGGGGCGGCCGCGGGCGTTGCCCCGGAGGAAGCCGGCCGGATGCTGGCCGAAGCGGCGGACACGCAGTTGGTTGAGCCTCTGCATGAAGGCCGCTACCGCTTCCGCCCCGAGGTCCGACGCCTCCTGGCCGACGCCGCGAGTCTCGAGCACGGAATCGCGGAGTGTGCCGCGGCCGTGTCCCGAGCGCTCGACTGCCTGCTGAACCGGGCACTGCACGCCGCACATGCCGCGCTGCCACAAAGCTGGCGGGTCGAGCCCGCTCCGGCGGAAGACGCCCCATACCGCGACGAAGCCGCGGGCATGGCGGCCTTGCGGGCCGAGGCCATGAATGTGATCCGGGCGGTCTCAGTGGCCCAGGAGTACGGGCATCTTGGCATGACGCTGCGGCTGGCCCGCGCGCTGTGGCCGCTTCAGCTGAAAGCCGGGTACTGGGACGAGGTGCTGCCCGCTCTGCAGATCGCGGCGCGGTGCGCCGACGAGCATGACCCGGATTCCCGCACGGCAGCCGCACTCCACTTCCAACTCGGTCACTGCCATGGCGAACTGCGGCGATGGGAGGAGGCCGAGTGCGAGACGCGCCTGGCCGTCGCGGGTGAGCGCGCGGCAGGCCACATGCGGGGTGAAGCGTCGTCGGTGGAACAGCTGGGTCTGCTGATGCTGAGCCGGTGGCAGTACGCAGCGGCCTACGAGCGGTTCGTCGAAGCGGAACGCCTGTACCGGCGGATCTCCTCCGAGCAGGACGGCGCGGAGGACCTGCCACGCGCCCTCGCCCTGGCCGAGCGCCACCAGGGACGTGCCCTGCGGGGCGTGGATCGTCTGGAGGAGTCCCGCATCCACCTGGAGAGGTCGCTGGACTTCTTCAAGGAACAGGGTGAGGCGTACAACCAGGGCCGCGTCCTTACCGACCTCGCTGAGACGCTGCATGACGCCGGCGACGATGCCGCGGCGCTTGCCAGGATCACGGAGGCGGAGCGTCTGCTCGTGCCGGAGGGGGCGACTCCACACCTGGAGTACCTCGCCCGCCTCCGGCAGCGATGCGAAGCCGTGCAGTAGCAGCTGTCACCTGCTGCACACCACCGGATGAACGCCGCCGGCCACGTGTACCCGAAGCGTCGCCCCGTCAAGAGGTACCTCGCCGCCGTGCGTCAACCACGCGTGCAGCGCCGAGGCGTACACCGCCGGGTCGGCGTCCGCCGCGGGGGCCGCCGACAGTCGCAGAACGCCGAGGCCGCGGACGCGCACAGTGCATTGGTCCGGACCGCTGACGTACACGGCGAGGGAGCAGTGTGGGTGACGGTGCAGCACTTCCGCTGTCCACTCATCCGGGGTTCCCAGGCGCGGATCGCCCAGCGCTCCGTCACGCCAGATGACGTCGGCCGTCGCCAGATCGCCGGGATCGCGGGTGTCCTCGTGCACGGCGCGGTGCGTCTCGCCGGCAGCGTCGTATGGATGCCCCGTGGATCGCTCGATCACGACATCCACGCCGTGGACTCGGGTATGGACGTCCAGCGGATTGGTACGCCGTGGGGGATCGTGGTGCGGCAGTGGCAGCGGCTCCAGCAGAGCGGTGGCCGCGGGCTCGGGGAGAGCCATCAACCCGTAGAAGTGCCGTCGCAGCAGTTCCGCCGAGGCTCCGGGGGCTGAGGTGGTGAACTCCGCGGGATCGGCGAGCGGCTGGTGCTGGGCCAGCAGTTCTGCGAGCTGATCGCGCAACGGGCCGTGCGGGTCGAGCCGTGGAGCGTCCCGGACGAACGCCGCGAGCGGTGCCTCAGGGTCCAGCCGCTCCTCCCCGGTGGCTGCCAGCAGTACAGGATGTCCCAGCGCGGCGGCGTAGTAGGTGACCGCCCCGAAGTCCCCCAGGACGACGTCCGCCGCAAGCAGGGCCTGGCGCCATGAGTGCACCGGATCGATCAGGGTCAGGCCACTGCGGCGTGCCCGGTCCAGCCACACACGGATCTGGCCCGGCCCGTGCCCGTACCAGATGTTCGGATGAAGGATGGCTGCGAGCCGGTAGTCGTCGGTCGGCAGCTCGGCGGCGAGCCGAGGCAACAAGCCTGGCAGAACGTCCTGGTCACCGCCGTTCCCGAAGAGACCTTCCGGGTTCCAAGTGGAGTTCAGGACGATCAGCCGCTGGCCGCGGCGCACTCCCAGAGCGCGCCGGAACCGTTCCCGGTAAGGGCGCGCGGCCAGCATGCGGTCGAAGCAGGGGTCGCCGGCGAGTACGGCTGCCTTCTCGGCCTCGGGGCATACGCGGCGCAACCGCTGCAGTTGCTCCGGATGCGACAGCACAAGCCCATCCATGAACGGTTCGCCGTCTGCAAGCAGCCAGTCCGCAGACAGCCCGAATGTCGG